>NZ_JBKHUP010000026.1:0-75279 GCF_046565525.1 Coleofasciculus sp.
TGAGCTGTTGGCGAAGCCTTCGGGAAGGGTACGCTCACTCGCTTCGAGGAGGGGGAATCCTGGCGAATTTTGTTGAATTAACACCCAACTCCCGGACATCGTCCGGCTGAGTTTGGCTAATGCTAATATCTGCCTGTGTCTGATCACCTTTTCCCCAATTTCAGAGCGCCCTCGGTAGGACTCGAACCCACGGCCAAAGGATTAGAAATCCCTTGCTCTATCCACCTGAGCTACGAGGGCATAGATTTATAATACAAAAAATAGACACCTAACTGGCAATATTCATCAACCAATCGATCCCAATCCGAGCGATCGCTGTTGAACTTAACTTTAGTTCAGGGTAGCAAAAATATAGGATATCGTTGATGTAGCATTGTAACCGACATTGGTTTTTATGTGTGCCAGGTGCTTTTCGGTGATATTTGAGGAAACTAAAGACTCAAGCAGCTTAAGGTCAAGGTAGACTACTATAAACCAACATAACGGATCAATACTTGTGTCAACTACCCCACCCATACCTTGGGGTATGGAAGAGGTATCTAGTTGAGAAAAACGAAAAACAGATGAGTTGCCAGTTTAGGGAAATAGCGAGAGCGCCAACGAACCAAGCTGTGCTTCTGTGTCACTCGCCCAAGTCCCAAACAAGATAGTTAATTAAATTACAGCCCGTCCTATAGCACCACCCTAGCTCGGTCAGGAGTCATTTGCCAGTGTTATGTTTATTCTCAAAAGGCAGGATGTTGAAATTTCTAGCATTCAGCACCCGAAGCGAGAGCAGCAAATCCCGATTCTCACTTATCAGGGGCAAACCTTTCGCTTGATTAGCGTGTTTCGCGCTCATCAGGAAGAAGAAGCCCGCTCCTTTTGGCGAGATTTGACGGATAATCAGGGAAAAGCTTGTGTTTTATTAGAAGAACCTGACCGCTTTAGTGTGTGGGGAAAAATCCGTCTGGAGCAATTGGGTACAGAAGGCGGTCCAGATACCAAAATTGTTCCCTATACCCAAGCCTGTCTCCTACTCCTGCAAACGGTTTACCTCGATGTGGAAGATTTGCTCGGGAATAGGCAAGCGGGATTATTTCAGAAGGATATCACAGAAGTCTTTCAACAATGGCATTTTCCTCAAGCCGATTCGCCAGAAGCCGTGAATCACTTACTGACTGTCGATCCCCTCAACACTCTACAGGTTCCGCCGTGGGAAGAACACCATCTAATCACGCTATTGCAGGAACTCTATCGCTTGGGGAAGGAATACTTTGGCAATGGGAATTTTGCCGAAGGAGTGGGCGATATCTTGCAGGATATGCAAGCAACTGAGCAAAGTCAGTTTATGGAGTGGCTCAAATCCTCTCCCCTAGGGAAATTGTGGCGATAATGGATGACGTTGGATAAATAAATGTATCATAGACAGTCCTCAAGATGGCATTTTAGGGCATCAGCCGCTAAGGTTTATAGAATAAGTACTGTGTAATTGCCATTGTTAGGGATCTCAAAATAAAGCATTATGAGCAGCTCAGTAGATAAGTCATCTGGAACTCAATCCCTACTGACCGGTCAGAATATCGTCTATGCAGGAATTGCCTGGGCAGTCGTGTCCATGTTGTTTTTTCTACTGTTTAGCGTCAAAGCACCGGGAGAAGATTATCCCTTTTGGTACTCCTTTAGCACGTATCTCCTAGAATGTTTGCCCTTCTTAGGAGCTGCTTTACTCTGCTATAGAAATTGGCGTAGCCCCCAGATTGCCAGTGGACGCAATGTCTGGCTGGGAATCGGTTTGGGTATGTTTTTTTACTTTATCGCTAACTTGATATTTGGGATATGGGAGCTATATTTTAGTCTTGATCCAGATGTATCTCCTGCCGATTTCTTTTATGTGATTTCTTATATCTGTATTGGTTGGGGCATGATCTTAGCCGTTCTGCCGAGGCGCTTAAACTTAGAGTGGAAGCAATGGCTAACGGTAGGATTAATCGCCGCTTTGGGTATTGCCTTGGCAGTTTGGGTTTTATTAGCTCCTCCTGTAGCGGTAGAGTCAGAGGCTGAAACTTCTCTCTGGCTGAGAACTGAGCAAGCAACAGAAACACCATCTCCCCTATTGGTTGCCTCTACCGTACCACAGGTTGCAGTTAGCCCAACTGAACTAGCTGTAACGCCTGCAGCTGAGGCTCCAGAAGCCACAAACTTGCCCAGTTGGGTGATTTCCCTGGACAAAGCACTAAGTCCCCTCTCTAGAACGTTGAATTTTGTCTACATCGTTTTCGATGTCTTCCTACTCATCATTGCCTCAACACTTTTGTTAGCATTTTGGGGGGGGCGCTTTGCCCAATCATGGCGCATGATTGCAGCGGCAACGTTTTCCCTCTACATTGCGGATATGGGGTTTAAAGTTTATGATGCTCTGGCTAAGGCTCGTGGTCAGGAATATGAAAGTGGAGGTCTCCTGGATGTCTTCTTTATATTTAGTGCCGTACTTTTTGCCATAGGCGCTGCCCTGGAATATGACGTATCAAGTCGTTCTCGCCGCAGTTCACGTCGGCGAACTTAAAATTAGCTATGAGTCCCAGAAAACTAACTGAAACCGACAAAAAAGATATTTTGAACTTGTATCGACGGCCCGAAGAGACCACCTCAACCCTGGCTGATCGTTATGGTGTAAGTAATTCAACGATTAGCCGCCTGCTCAAAAGCAGTTTGTTAGAGTCAGACTATGAAACACTCATCCAGCAAAAGCGAGCCAATCGGACGCCAGGGACGGGGACGTCAGGGGCGAAGCCAAAACCCAAGCTATTGGAACGGATTGAACCTAAATTTTCGGTTACCCCCTCTCCCCAACCCTCGATAGAATCAGAAGACGAAAAATCAGAAGATGAATCGTCAGTATCTGAGGATGCAAATCAACGTCGGCGGCGCAGGCGTTCTTCTGTCATCGATCAATTGGATACAGAGTCCAAGGCAAAACAAGGTGAGTTGCCTCTGGACTTTAATCGCACAGAAGCTCAAAGGGATACAGAAGACTCAGAAGACCTGATTGAAGAGATAGAGCAGGTAGAAACCAACCCCTTAGAGAAGTTGCTGGATGATGAAGATTTAATGGATTTAGATGAGGATTTAGATGAGGATTTAGATGAGGATTTAGATGAGGATTTAGATGAGGATTTAGATGAGGATTTTGAGGAGGATTGGGACGAAGACGAGGAAGATATTGCTACTCCAGAACCTCTGACCACGACTTATGTTCCCAGTGGTGCAAATGTTCAGGTCTTACCCCTTTCGGAAGCTTCTTTTCCGAAACCCTGTTATTTAGTGATAGACCGGGCAGCCGAGTTAATTGCGCGACCTCTGCGAGAATTTAGTGACTTGGGACGTATTCCGGCTGAGGAAGTCCAGCAACAAACTTTGCCAGTTTTTGATAATCATCGGGTGGCACGACGTTTTTCCAACCGTTCCCAGCGCGTGATCAAAGTTCCTGATGGGCAAATGTTACAGAAAACCTGTTCTTATCTACAAGCCAAAGGAATTACCCGCCTTTTGATTGATGGTCAGGTTTATTCCTTATTGGTAGCACCGTTGCTGGAATAGGGACAGATGCAAGTGATTCGTCATTGGTCATTTGTTGATTGGGAGACAGGGAAATTATACCGGGCTACCCCAACAAGGGCGGGTTGAGTTCAGTTAGAGGGTGTCTCCAAAATGTTCTCAGTAAAACCCGTCCCTACAAATTGGCTCCTCTGTGGCACAATAAAAGGCGTGATTTAGAAGATCGGTTATCAGGTAATCAAAGTGAGTCTGACTGCCCAAGCCCCTAAGACTGCTCGCCGCGTCGTTTTTCCGTTCACTGCCATTGTGGGTCAGGAAGAAATGAAGCTGGCTCTCCTGCTGAATGTCATTGACCCCAAAATTGGTGGGGTGATGATTATGGGCGATCGCGGTACGGGTAAGTCCACCACCATTCGGGCGTTGGCTGACTTGTTGCCAGACATTGAGGTGGTTGCCGACGATCCCTTCAATAGCGATCCCAACGAACCCGACTGGATGAATAGTAATGGAGGAGTAGAATCTGCTCCAACCGTTAAGAAAAAAGTACCGATGGTTGATCTGCCTTTAGGGGCAACCGAAGACCGAGTGTGCGGCACGATTGATATTGAAAAGGCATTAGCCGAAGGGGTGAAAGCCTTTGAACCCGGACTGTTAGCCAAAGCCAATCGCGGAATCCTCTATGTGGATGAAGTTAATCTGCTTGACGATCACCTAGTTGATGTGCTACTCGACTCGGCTGCCAGTGGGTGGAATACAGTCGAACGAGAAGGCATTTCTATTCGCCATCCGGCTCGTTTTGTGTTAGTAGGTTCTGGCAACCCGGAAGAAGGAGAACTGCGTCCGCAACTCCTTGATCGGTTTGGTATGCACGCGGAAATCCGCACCGTCAAAGAGCCAGCCCTGCGGGTCAAAATTGTGGAGGAACGGGCGGCGTTTGACAAAAATCCATTGGATTACATCAAAGAACACCAAGCGTCCCAAGAGACTTTGCAGCAGCAGATCGTCAGCGCCCAGACACAACTGCCCCACGTTGAAATGGACTATGACATGCGGGTGAATATTTCTGAGGTTTGCTCAGAATTGGATGTCGATGGATTGCGAGGGGATATTGTCACCAACCGTGCTGCAAAAGCTCTGGCTGCTTTTGAAGGGCGCACGGAAGTCACAGTCGATGATATTCGTCGGGTGATTACGTTATGCTTGCGTCACCGCTTGCGGAAAGACCCCTTGGAGTCGATTGACTCAGGCTATAAGGTGCAAAAAGCCTTCTGTCGTGTATTTGGGTTGGAGGCAGAATCAGAAGCGGATTCAGCTATGGCAGCGAGTGGTTCTCGTTAATGAACTCCCTACCCATCCCCACCGTCTCGTGCGGTGGGGATGGATAGGGAGAAAATTTACTTTAGGGGCGGGTTTAGATGCTTTCCTTAGAGGAAATACTGATAACATTTCAACAAAACCCGCCCTTACTCAAAATGCAGATGTGTTTCTTCTCATGTAGCACCATCCTGCGCTAAGACAGTAGGAACGAGGTTAATCATGATCGCGATCGCTAATTGTAAGTAGTTGGACACAATTAAAACTTTTCGACTGGTAGGAATCACCGCACTTCTCTGGTGGTGAGGATGTTAACCCAGACTCCCGCGAATAGCTTGAAACGGCTTTAACCCTCCCAATTCATGCGAAATCCCACTAAAGAACCACTGATTGAACTAAAGGGAGTCTCCAAGTCCTTTGGGGGTAACGTTATCCTGGATAATGTTGATCTGACCATTTATCAGGGTGAAGCCTTAGGTATCATTGGACCCTCTGGAACGGGTAAGTCTACAATTCTACGCATGATGGCGGGTCTAATGCCACTGGATGCAGGTGAAATCTATGTGCAAGGACAAAAGCGTTCTGGTTTAATTGAAGATGCCAAAGACCCAATAGGCATCGGTATGGTGTTTCAGCAGTCCGCTCTGTTTGACTCGTTAACTGTGCGTGAAAATGTGGGGTTTTTCCTCTACCAGCATTCTAAACTGTCTGAGGAGCGGATTCGGGAATTGGTGGATGAAAAGCTAGAGATGGTGGGGTTACCCGGAATTGGTGATCAGTATCCGGCTGAACTATCAGGCGGGATGCGTCGGCGGGTGAGTTTTGCCCGGGCGATTATGACCAACCCCGATCATCCCCAAGATAACCCAGAAATTTTACTCTACGACGAACCTACTGCTGGACTTGACCCCATCGCTTCTACTGTGATTGAGGATTTAGTCCGTCAACTTCAAGGTGCTGAAGGCGGATGTAAGACTCATGTTATGGTGACTCACCAAGAGAGTACCATTCGCAACACCACAGACCGAGTTGTTTTTCTCTACAAAGGCAAGGTACAGTGGCAAGGTCATATCAGCGAGATTGATACAACCGATAATCCTCTGGTGCGACAATTTTTTAGTGCCAGTACTAGCGGACCGATTCAGGTGGTTGGTTAGGATAAAGGCAAGGGCTTGATCGGTCATTTGTCATTATCGTCTATCCAGGCAAATGCCCGTCAATTCACCACCTAAATCGCGAGGGGAATCTTGCTTCAACCTTCACGAAGTGGAGGTAAGCCTTTGGGGGAGAGCGGGAAATGCCAACGCTAAACGCCCGAAGTATTTCCAGTTATTTCCCGCTAGTTGGTACAATGGTAGCCATGAAACAAGTCCTCACGATAGTCATAAAGCTTCAACCCTCCCCTGAACAGGTTGCCAAATTAGAGGCAACCCTTCAGGCGTTTGCGGATGCTTGCCACTACGTGAACGAACATACAGCACCAAAACTGACTAACAAAATTGCTATCCAATCTTTGACTTATCAAACCATTAAAAGCCAATTCAATTTGGTAGCCAATATGGCAGTCAGAGCTTGTGCAAGAGTAGCGGCTAACCGAAAGGTTGCCTTTTCCAAGGGTAAGCCTGTTAAAGGCTTTATACCAAGCAGTATGGATTGTGACAAGGACTTGTTTCGACTTCGTGAACACGACTGGACGGTAAGCCTTGCCACCATTCATGGTAGAGAGCGAGTTAAGTTAAAGCCAGGTAATTACCAAAGAGGAAAACTCAAAGGGAGGAACCCGACTTCAGCTCAACTGTGTAAGCACCGCGACGGTCAGTTCTACCTGCATATTCAGATTAAGGATACCCCTCCAGACCCAAAAAATACCGATAAGGTAATTGGTGTCGATTTAGGGCGTCGCGACATTGCTGTTACGTCAGAGGATGAAAGGTGGGACGGCTTGCATATCCAGTCGGTGCGAGATAAGTTTTCCAGAGTTAGAGCATCTCTCCAGAAAAAAGCCTCGAAAGGCACGAGAACAACTCGACGTAGATGTCGAGTTGTTCTGAAACGGCTGTCGGGGAGGGAGAAGCGCTACCAACAATGGCTCAACCACAACATTTCCAAGTTGGTGGTCAAACGAGCAGTTGAGTTAAGTGCCTCAATTGCTATAGAAGACTTAACAGGCATTAGAGAAAGAACTAACCAGCAACCGAGAAACAAGACTGAGCGAAGACACTCAAATTCGTGGGCGTTCTATCAACTGCGAACGTTTATCGCGTATAAAGCCAGGAGTGCTGGTGTTCAAGTTATCCCAATTCCCCCTGCCTATACTTCCCAAATGTGTCACAAGTGCCTGCATATTCATCCGATAAAAGGAAAGTCTTACCGTAGTGGCAAGACTTTTAAATGTGGGCATTGTGGTTGGCATGGGGATGCTGATTTCAACGGAGCCAATAATATTGCACTTGTGGGGCTGTCTATAAACCAGCCTGGAGGCACGGGGTTGTCGTGCAAGTTAAATCGAACTGTCGAATATGTTCAGCTTGGCTTGTTCGATGACTTCAGGGCTACTGAAAACCCAGACCTCTGCGATAGCAGGTCTGGGTAGTTTATTAAGGGTACAGTGAGGAGAAACCATGCGATCGCGAACCGTTCGAGAAGGCTCCGTTGGCTTATTAATTCTAGTTGGATTGGCAGTGTTTGTCGGCTTGGTCGTTTGGATTCGGGGTTTGAAGTTTGGCGATAGCAGTTACAGCTTTGTCGTTAACTTTCCTGACGTCGCCGGGATGAAAGAAGGAGCCACTGTGCGCTATCGCGGGGTTGATGTGGGCAACATTACGGATATTCAAGCCACAACCAATGGCGTTGATGTCACCATTGAAATTGAATCAGAAGACTTAGTGATCCCAGAGGATGTCGCCATTGAAGCCAATCAATCAGGTTTAATTGGTGAAACCTCGGTAGACATTACCCCACTCCAACAATTGTCCCCTAGTATCCAATCGATGGAGCCTCTGAGTCCTGAATGTAATTCGGATGTGATTATTTGTAGCGGTGAGCGGATTCAGGGTGAGATTGGGGTGAGCTTTGTTGAACTTCTCCGCAATACTGATCGCTTGACCACCATCTACACCGATCCCCAATTTTTTAATAATATTAACGACCTCGCCCAAAATGCCTCCCTCGCCGCCAGTGGTATCGCTCAACTTGCGGGTGAATTATCCTTATTATCTCGTTCCGTGCGCCAAGAAGTCGGCGGCTTTTCTCAGGCGTCTGATGCGATTACGACGGCGGCTACCCAGACGACTCAACGCATTGGCAATACGGCGGAGCAATTTAGCCAGACAGCCGTTCAACTCAATCGATTAATTGCCTCAACGAATGATTTAGTCAGCAGAAATCGGGCGGTTTTAGGCGGAACTTTAGCCAGTGTTAGTGAAAGCAGCGAACAGTTGCGCGTTCTGTTAGGCGACTTGAGACCTGCTCTAGAAAATGTCAACACGACTATTGATTTAGTGAATGCACGAGTCGATCAAGCGGATATCAGCAACATTATCGAAAACGTTGAAACCGCCTCCGAAAATTTAGCTACCCTCTCCGCTAATGCGACTGAGGTATCTGCTGATTTGCGCGATCTCTCTAATTCGTTGGACAGTCCCAGCACTGCTATAGTATTGCAACAGCTATTAGACTCAGCACGGGTAACCTTTGAAAATACGCAAAAGATTACATCAGATTTGGAAGATTTAACGGGTGATCCTAGGTTCCGTCAAAATCTCAAAGAGTTAGTCAACGGATTGAGTGAACTTGTCTCCTCCACGGAACAGTTAGAACACCAAATCGAAGTAGCGCAAGTTGTAGAAGCCGCCAGTGCTGAAATTACAACAGCGGCGGTTAAGGTAGTGGATCAATCCCGTGAGCATGATCTAGCATCCATTAATGAGGAGTTGGTTAAGTCTGAACATCGACTCAATCACCATCAACATATCCTGAAAAAATTGCCGCCAATCCCCAAAAAGCAATCGGTGGATACAGAGTGAGGGTAAGGGGCGATGGAAAGTCTCAACTATCAGATAAATGTAATGATAGCTTAATTCTAAGTCCAGTCATCTTGGCTATCTACAGACTGGGGTTGCTTGGAAACTTGACCTTGGCTGTGAATTTGACGGGTTAACTCAAATAACTCGTCTTCTGTTAAATTCCACTGCTGAAGAATCCGCTCAAGCCCCTGTTGAATCTCCCTAGCGCCAGGAAACCGAGAATAGCGAATCCGTAACCGCGCCAATTCCGTCAACTGGTAATCCGTCGGATCAGCTTTTATTTTCAATAGACTATCCACGATCGCGCGATCGCTCTTTTCTTGCGGATGGTTTTGATCTTTGTTTTCTAGAATTGATGACATAATCTAACTTGACTTTTGTGCCGTTATTCTTTATGTATCCGTTTTCAGTTCACCTCAGATGTTACAGAGTTTAAAGTTCTGTAACTTAATGCTCAAACAGATGAGAGCGCTGCGGTAAACTAAGCCTTAATCCATTGTCTGTTTTACCGCGATCGGCGAGAAGACTCCTGTGATCATCTTTGATTAGACGGCGAGAGCGATCGCCCGTGTGTGAGCAGATCCATCTGCAATAATAGATTGCGTACTGTCACAGAACCTACCGTTAACCTGAATAGGGATTAACGGGGGCTTGTCAAAAGTTGGGGCTGTGCTCAGCTTACCTGAGTCATCAGGTAAACGGTATACCATTAGAATCCCTGAGTATCCCTAATTGGGATTAGCGTGGGGAGGATATCTAAATCAATCACCGATAACTCTCGTTTGGAGTCGTTATTCTATGTCTCATAGCGTCAAAATTTACGACACTTGCATTGGTTGCACCCAATGTGTGCGGGCTTGTCCCCTCGATGTGTTGGAGATGGTACCCTGGGATGGCTGTAAAGCTGGTCAGATTGCCTCTTCTCCACGTACCGAAGATTGCATCGGTTGCAAGCGCTGCGAAACCGCTTGTCCGACCGATTTCTTGAGCGTTCGAGTTTATCTTGGCGCTGAAACCACCCGCAGTATGGGTCTTGCCTACTAAGGGTGTTTTGAAAATCAGTCTATACTATTGTAGGGGTATGGCTGCATTAGGATTCAAGCGATCGCTTGCATGGTAATGCTGCTGTGTCCTTACTCAGAAATTGCCAATTTTTCAGTAAATTGAGATACAAAAAGGCAAGTTTGGGAGGGACACGACATGTCGTGTCCCTTCTACAGATGGCACTTCAACGGTAAAGCCTGTGCGTAAGTCGTGGTAACGATTCTTGACGTTTCCACGGATTGCCCTCTAGCCTATGGGAATGAGGGGGTTTGGGGGAGCTATAGAACCTCATCCTCAACGCAACGAAGTGGAGTACAGTGGGGGTGCCTTCACTCCCCCAAGGAAAAAACAGGTATTCAATTTTGAGGAGGGAGCGGTTCAATGTGTGGAATCGTCGGCTATATCGGCACGCAACCAGCGACAGATATTTTAATGGCAGGGTTAGAACGACTCGAATATCGAGGCTATGATTCTGCTGGAATTGCCACCGTCGGGGAAGGAAAAATTCAGTGCGTTCGCGCTAAGGGTAAACTCTATAATTTACGGGAAAAACTTGAACGCACCGAGAACCAAGCCAGACTCGGTATTGGACATACCCGTTGGGCAACTCACGGGAAACCCGAAGAATACAACGCCCACCCCCATACCGACACCCATCATCGCGTAGCCGTGGTGCAAAATGGCATTGTGGAAAACTATCGGGAATTACGGGAAAGCTTAAAAAAACGGGGACATGAATTCCGTTCTGATACCGATACCGAAGTGATTCCCCACCTGATTGCCGAATTTCTCCCCGAACCCTCAACCCCTGATTTTCAAAACCCGAATGCCTTGCTAGACGCCGTGCGCCAAGCGGTGAATCAACTCCAAGGTGCGTTTGCGATCGCACTTATTTGTGCAGACTATCCCGATGAACTCATTGTTGCACGACAACAGGCTCCTTTAATCCTGGGATTTGGTCAAGGGGAATTCTTCTGCGCCTCCGATACCCCCGCCCTTGTCCCCCACACCCATGCAGTGTTGAACCTAGAGAATGGGGAACTAGCACGGTTAACCCCCCTAGGGGCAGAAGTCTACAACTTTAACGGGGAACGTCTTCGCAAATTCCCCCGCACCCTCAACTGGAATCCCGTACAAGTGGAAAAACAGGGATTCCGTCATTTCATGCTCAAAGAAATTTTCGAGCAACCGGGTGTGGTGCGAACCTGTTTAGAGGCTTATGTTAACAGTAATTGGTCTGTGGGAGAAAAGGATGGCATTACCCCAATACCTGATCAAAACCAAGTCGCCGGAGAAACCCCATCCACAACCACGCCGATACAATTGGGACTTCCCGAATCCTTGTATGAGAACTTAGAACACGTTCAGATATTGGCATGTGGCACCAGTTGGCACGCCAGTCTGGTGGGGAAATACCTGCTAGAACAATTAGCCGGAATTCCCACGATGGTACAATATGCCTCAGAATTCCGCTATGCCCCCTCACCTCTGACGCGCAATACCCTCACCATTGGCGTCACCCAATCCGGAGAAACGGCTGATACCCTAGCCGCGTTAGAGATGGAAACACGGCGACGCAGTGGTTTAGGAGTAGAGTATCAGCCGCGATTGGTGGGGATTACCAATCGTTCAGAAAGTTCCCTGGCGCATTTAGTACCGCATATTATTGAAACCTATGCCGGAATGGAAATCGGTGTCGCCGCCACTAAAACGTTTGTCACTCAGTTAGTGGCATTTTACTGTTTAGCCCTAGATTTAGCCTATCGACGCCAAACTCTACCCCCGTCGCGGATTGCCGAAATTATTGAAGGGTTGCGCCAACTTCCCTCCCAGATTGAATTAGTCCTATCCAGTCAGGAGCATTATATTGGAGAGTTAGCCACTGAGTTTGCCGAAACTCAAGATTTTATCTTTTTAGGGCGCGGAATTAATTTCCCCATTGCCTTAGAAGGGGCGCTGAAACTTAAGGAAGTTAGCTATATTCACGCCGAAGGGTATCCGGCGGGGGAGATGAAACACGGACCTATTGCCCTATTGGATGCCAAAGTTCCCGTGGTTGCGATCGCGATGCCTGGTACTGTATATGAGAAGGTGCTATCTAATGCCCAAGAAGCCAAAGCAAGGGATGCGCGATTGATTGGGGTGACACCCATGCATGATCCAGAAGCCGCTCAAACCTTTGATATTTTATTATCAGTGCCTGTAGTCGAGGAATTACTCTCTCCGATTCTGGCGGTGATTCCATTACAGCTTTTGGCATATCATATTGCTGCGCGACGGGGTTTAGATGTCGATCAACCTAGGAATTTGGCAAAATCAGTCACGGTGGAATAACTCCCCACTTCCCAATAATTTCCCGTCTTCTAGCCGCACCTCTGCCCGAATCATCCCCAGTTGCGCCTGTCGTAGGGCTTTTGATTTAATCGCTGCACTCTCTAACTGACGGTAAAATTCGCTCATTTTCATAAACAGCACAGGCTCTCCCAAATTTATAACTCTTGCCCACCTTACCTAAAATCGGCTGATCTATGGGGAACGTCTTATATGGGATTTTCTCTCATTTGTGACATATATCACTGCATAACTTGATCACAGATCACGATTGGCTTTTTAGAAGAATCACAAACCATCTTTTAGAACGATCACAAGATTGACATAGAAAATCATTCATAATTATGACAACAAAAAGAATTTAATATTTCTGAAGTCAATGAACGTTACTCTGCCTCATACAAATATCGAAGATTTAGTGACTCAAATTTTAATGAATCGCTGCATCACCCCCTCCGACCAGCAATTTTTAAACTGTGCTTTACTTTATAAAGATAGTTTAAAGGAGCATGAACGAATTCTCATTGAGCGAGTTTTTTATGGCGTCCGACATGGATTGCTTCAAATTCTGGAATCCACCTCGGTTTAGAGGACGCTCTAGGAGTGTATCCTACCATTGGGCATGATAGTTCCGGCTAAGGAAGCATTACTTAAATCCGCTCCCATTAAATTCGCGCCAATTAAGTTAGCCCCCTTGAGATTAGCATGACTCAAGTTAGCATTAGTTAAATAAGCCAGAAGTAAACCCGCTCGCTTTAGATTTGACTGAGCTAAGTTAGCATGGTCTAAGTTTGCCTCTAGCAAATTAGCCCCTGACAAATTGGCTTTATATAAATTGGCTCGGTTCAGATTGGCTTTGCTGAGTTGGGCGCTCTGCAAATTGGCTTTTTTGAGGAGCAATCCACTCAGATTGGCGAGACTGAGATCCGCGTTTGGCAAATGGGCGCCACTCAGATTAGCCCCCGTAAGATTCGCTTGACTCAGATTCGCACCACTCAAGTCAGCCCTTGACAAATTGGCATGACTCAGATCAGCGCCCTTGAGATCTGCATCACTCAAGTCAGCCTCTGTCAAATTAGCATCTCGCAAATCTACCCGATGTAAATAGGCTCGAATTAAGCAAGCGCCCGTCAGGTTGGCTCCCCTTAAGTCGGCTTCGCTGAGAATGGCTCGATTTAACGTAGCACCCTTCAAATCGGCGGCTTTGAGACTAGCACGACTGAAGGTGGCTCCCGTACAGTTCGCCTTTGCCAGTTTGGCTCGTTTCATTTTGGCATCGATGAGACTGGTGCCAATTAATGTAGCATGTCGCAAATCCGCGTCGATTAGGGTAGCGCCACTGAGAATCGCACCACTCAAATCAGCTTCCCGGAAAATTGCAGCAGTCATATTAGCTTGGCAAAGCGTGGCTTCAATCAATAGTGTGTTCTTAAGATTAGCCTTGCTTAAATCTGCATCCTTAAGCTGAACACCAATCAGTTTAGCTTTGGCTAAATTAGCTCGCTGCAAATGGGCAGCACTCAAATTAATGCGACTCAGATTTGCTTCAGTTAAATCGGTTCCCATCAAATTAACTCCGGAAAAATTTCGTTCTCCCGTTTCGTGCAAACTCAGAAGTTTGGATTTACTTAAACATTGAATTGATTTCATAAAAACTGCCTGGTTTTATGGCTTTGGTTTGGCTACAGGCTATCCATTATGGTGTCAACTTGCATTCTATAAATTAGGATTCACCTTCTCCATGAGTAAGATCATGGATGAATTCCAAAAAAGATAAGATTACCCTCAATAAATGGGCAGTCTAAAAAATGCTAATTTTGTTCAGTTTAGGGTTGGAATCTAGATTTCAGTTAATTCCATCTCCCGGTAAAACGCTTAGATAATGGATGCCACAGTTTCTGGACTAATTCGATATACCAATCGTTATTGATTCATCAAACTGTCGTTTTTCATTCAAACTTATGAACATAAATCAGCTTGTGGCGAATCCGTTTTTATCACCTCCAAAAGTTGGCATAACTAAAGCATAAATAATAGGTATAACTCATCGCCAATTCCCGGTTTTGTTTCTACCAATTTCTAGCTCAGCGCGGTATAAATAAGTACTCAGCGAATACCTCATCTCAACCTCGTCCATTGAGAAAACTGGAGTTTTTTCTCAGGGGAAAACTACGGTTTTCAATGTAAACGCGGTTTAAGAGATATAAAGATAATCAATATCCTGAGCATCAACTAGGAGATAACTGCTCACTGATATTAGTTATTCCCACCGCTACAAAAAGCCTTTTCCTGACGATGAGTTTTCATGCCAACCAGGTCTGGGCATTAAGCTAGAAAAGTCGCTGGTTGCTAATGCCCTAGTGAATTTTACTGCTGCTCCCAAGTCTTGAGGAGGCATCATACCGTTGGAGTTGGATTGCGTTAGCTAGTTGTTTGTAACTGATCGCCCAATTGTCAGTCGCGGTGACATCCTCCCACACCAAATCAAAGATTCTGGTGTGGGCTTCCAAGCTTCACAACTTGGATTTCCTGGTTTTTCCCGTTCGGCTGACGCTCACGGCGGAAGCCTTGCGGGATTTCGACACTTACCTAGACTGAGACGAGTACATTTGAGTCCCCTCAGACTATAGGTCGCCAACAGGTTGACTTTGATTAGCCCAAAGGATGGCAAGAAGCCATGTCGAGAGAACTCATCCTTTAAAGATAATCCTTAGATGCCAGATCCGGCAAGGTATGATTCATGGCAAAATTTGCCGAGGAAGCCGATTCCGATCAAAAATCATCCCCCAGATGTTCACCTTCCTGTCATTAGGTAGTGGAGATAACAATTTTTGAGTCACGAGTATGGTATGATATGTTGATACAAATTTTCAGAAAAACAAACGTTTACCCCTATGTTGTTCCCCGGGGGCAAACGTGCCGGATGTCTACCGCACACCATACCGATGATAACCACTCCCTCATCAAACCCAAAGCTCTTGGGCTATTGGGCTTATCTAGCTATTGAAAAACATTTCCAGAGAACCATTCAGTATGAAACTGATGTTCTCAAGGATAAAGATCCTGAAGCGCTACACCAAATGCGTGTAGGGATGCGACGGTTACGAACAGTAGTGAAAGGTTTTGACCCAGCCTTGGTGTTACCCAAAGCCGCTAGGGAGAAAAAGATTGCTAAAGTAGCGCGACGGCTGGGACAACTGCGGGATTTAGACATCATGCAAGATGCGCTGCAAAATCAGTATCTGCCCACTTTGCCCAACTCTGAACAAAAAATCGGCAAAAAAGTATTAGGCACTTTAGCAAAGCGGCGTCACCATGTCTTAGTTCAGGTTAAGAAAACCCTCAACGACAAACCCTATCAGGAAATGAAACTGGCATTTCAAGATTGGTTGCAGACGCCGACTTACGGATTTTTTGCCGAATTTCCCATTGATCAGATTTTGCCTGACTTACTGTTACCGTTTGTGAGTCAGTTTTTCCTCCACCCCGCATGGTTGATGGGCGTAGAATTCTCAGACGGACAGAAGCAGGTGACTCAGGATTTGAGTTTAGAGCATGTCGTTGAACTCTTAAGTAACCAGAGTTCAGTGTTGCACAGTTTGCGGAAACAAGCTAAACGAGTGCGCTATCAAATGGAATTATTTACTGAATTTTATGATACGCCCTATCAGGATTATGTGAAAGAGATTAAATCTATTCAGGGTACTTTGGGACAAATTCAAGATAGTTTCGTCTTGGCAGAATTTCTATCGGATTGTCTACACTTAGAAATTAAGAAGGAACTACCAACCCTAGTAGAGGAGTTGAGTGGCAATCGTTATCAATTATGGCAGGAATGGCGAGCGCTCCAGGAACGATATCTCCATCCCGAAACCCGCCAGGACTTGCGTCTAATCGTTGTACACCCGCTTACCACCACAACTTATCCCTCACCTGTTAGTGTCGAAGACGCACAACATGACAACTAGAATAAATACCTCATAAAAATAAAATATTTAATTGACTTAATCTTTTGATTACCGAGCCTTTACCTTGATTGCTTACAGTAGAGCTGCCCTGCTATACCAGCTTGTGAAAATCTGGCTGGAGAGAGTTGCAGCTCATGATTCCAACTTCCAGAGCCGTTTTGGACGTAAACCCGACTCAATCTTTTGGTCAAGCCGAAATCCAAGATTCACGTCGATTGCATTTTTATGCTAAAGGGGACAAAATTCCCCTAATTGCTCAAGGAGTTTGGCAAGTCTCTCTAGGAGTAGTTCAGCTGAGTACCCTTTGCCAAAATGGAGAAGAGGTGTGGCTTGGTTGGGCAGAACCTTCAATGTTTTTTGGTCGTTGGTTTTCTCTACTGAGTGCTTACCAAGCTATAGCATTGTCTGACGTGCATCTGATTTGGTTTTCTTTAGAAGAGATTAATGATTCACCTCGATTGGCTCAGGTAATATTACCGCAAGTTATACACCGGATACGCCAAAGTGAGGCACTCCTAGCCATCGCGGGTCAGCGTCGAGTTGAAGATCGTTTACAACACTTGTTGCTGTTGATGCAACAGGAAATGGGTCAACCTGTACCCGAAGGGACTCGTTTGAAGATACGCCTGACGCACCAAAACCTTGCCAATGCCATCGGTACGACCCGTGTTACCGTCACCCGACTCCTGAACAAGTTAAAAAATCAGGGCAAGATTAGCTTTGATAGCAATCGCCACATTATTGTTAAACAAGGTAGCTTTAAAAATGTTGCTGAGTGGTAAGGAATTAGATCCCCAACTTCTGCAAGAAGTTGGGGATCGGGTCAGGGCTGAGTAACTGTAAGTGACATCTCCTACACCAAGTGAGTACAGTATGGTGTAGGCTCTAGAGCGACTCCAGCTATTGCCTCGGACATTGACTGAGCTTTATTAACGACACGGGATGCCCCACCGCGCCGGAAAATACAAAAGTTTTGTCACCTGCTCCTTGTACTGCTGGAATTTTACCCGCCCACAGATGCGACTACGTGTAGTCTGTTTCTGGACTCAAGCCTATATCCCAGGTTGTCTTGGTTCAGAGTACAGGCAAGCGGTTAGCTTTTAATTTATTTAACCTGCACCTGATAAGGGTAGCAAATTGAAACTGTTTTGACAACCATGAAACAGTGAACAACGCGAGTATCAGATAGGGAATATGAGCATCTAACCAAGTTCTGCAAATTAACACTGAAGTTCCCAATCTGATGTTGTCAATCAATGGGGTTCAATACCCCATTGATTGACCGCCTATCCCTCTCACGCCAATCTAAATACAGATATGGCGTGAGGCGTTAGGCGTCCAGCTAAATCATTGGACACCTCTACCGATTTATTACCCAAACCCCCCTGTTGAATCCATGATTGTGCCCTGCGTCTTCCCAGGACGAAGGATAAATTTTTTTGTACGTCAACTGCTATATTTTCTCGGATTGAACGCCAGAGAACGCCACCGTCCGGGAAATTTAGGCATTCCATGACAAAAAATAACCCACTTGATGTCATGGATGTAGCGATCGCTTATCCCGCTCTGGCGAGAATACCCCTACTATACAAGAGAGGGATAGTGGGGAATGAATCACCTCTGGTGAGAAAACTTGTTTTCGTTTCATTCGGATGGTATTCATCCTCGCAGGTATAATACCTTTGTAACCCAAGTATGGTCACAGGTTAAATTTTTCAGGAGTAAGCCCCTGTCTTTGGAGACGATTTCAATTCCACCAGCTACAGGTCAACAACCAGTGGGACTGGTTGTGATTTTGCATGGCTGGGGGGCTAACGCTAAGGATTTGCAACCTCTAGTGCCAGCATTGGCTCTATCTAATTACCATGTTTTGCTACCCAATGCACCCTTTACCCACCCCCATGTGCCTGGAGGCTATATGTGGTATGACTTGGAACGAGAAGATTATCAGGGATTGGCACAAAGTCAGCGTCTTTTGACAGACTGGCTAAAGTCTTTAGAAAGTTTCACCCATATTCCTCTTGGCTCTACTATTGTGATGGGCTTTTCTCAAGGGGGAGCCATGGCTCTAGATGTTGGCTTACATTTACCCTTAGCGGGTTTAGTGTCAATGAGTGGTTATTGGCATCGTACACCTCAAGAGATTGAACCTCCTTTGCCCCCTGTTTTAATCGTTCATGGTAGACAAGATAATGTTGTCCCTTTGAGGGTAGCTCATCGATTGCGGGATTATTTACTCGCCTTAGGCGCCCCGATGCAGTACAAAGAAGTGGATATGGGGCATGAGATTGCGCCTGAAGTGGTAGAAATTGTGCAGGATTTTATTTTGGTGAATACATGAAGTAGGGAACAGGGGTGCACAGGAGGACATGCTTCGCCCAATCCCCAATCCCTAATGCCCAATTACCAATTAAAATTCACGTCGGGAGAAAATCAGAATCGCGATCGCAAGCAGCAAGATCGTGTAGACTATGGCATAAGCGGCATGTCCTAACAGAGTCAAAGAGGAAGGGAGCAACCCATAAACCGCCTCATTTTTCAAATTCAGACGAGATAAATCGGGTAACACTAAGTAAAGAGCTTGGGTTATCGTCTCTAGAGTCGCGTTTTCACTGAGTTTCCCTAACTCCAGCACATCGCGACTCAAATGTCCCATTAAATAAATACCAACGGTTAGGAGTGTGGCTAGAATTGAGCTGGTGAATACGCCAAACATTAGCGCTACAGCTACAATTAGGCTTAACTCTAAAAACTGATAAAGTGCCGAAATCAGTAGGCTGACTAAAGGGTAATTAATGCCATTGAAACTGAGGAGAGCTAAGTAAATAGCTGTCATGGCGATAACCAAAACCGCAAGGACTCCTAGTAACCCTAAATGTTTGCCAATAATTAATTCTGCCCGTGAGATGGGTTTAGGGATTAAAACCAAGACAGTGCGTTTTTCGATTTCCTTATTAATCAAACCTGTCCCGACAAATATGGCAACGAGTACTCCCAAAACACCAATCGCCGCTAAACCTAAATCCATAAATATTTTATCTTCTGTGGTAGCGGCAACTTCCCCTAGGAGTGGTATCGCAACAACCAACAGCAGGGCAAAAAAGCCAATCACATAAAAAATGCGATCGCGAATGACTTCCTGAAACCCATTCGTGGCAATTGTCCAAATTCTACCTAAAGTTTTAGTTGTCATTTGTTTTTTGTTCTTTGTTCTTTGTCAATTCATTCGTTGCGTCTAGAATTCATAATTCATAAAGTTGGAGATTGAGAGGTAACAATCGGTTTAGGAACGCCCCATCCTTCTGCCGGATCGCATTTTACCTGACCGAGAAGACTAATACCGATGTCAGTTCGCCGAGTGACGGATATGATCTGACAAGACTTGGTGAGTAAGTAGGGTTGGGGTTGCGATCGCGGACCTTGCCAAAGGGCTTGTAGGTCTAAGTTATACCCCGAATCCCGGAGCGAAATCTCTCCGGAACTCACTTGCCACAAATTGTCTTCTTTAATATCATCAGAGGTGAGTTCTTGCATCACTTGGGCTTTAATCTGCTCAATCAATTGCTCGCGTTCACTGGGGAGAAGCATTCGCTCGACATCCGACCAAGGTTGATTATCAAGTCGTTCTTCTAAGCGAGATGCCATCAAATCTAAAATGGTAACCCCCCGGGGTAACCTTTGCTGGGATTCCTCGATGGTTATTCTGACAACAAAGGCACTTTGTCTAAATGTATCAGCCGTGATTGTGGGATATTGAACTAACCAGTTTTGCACCAGAAAATAGAATTGAAACCAACTGCTTAATATCAACTGAGTTGTGAATAGCCACACCAGGGGTTGACGTTTGTCTCTATCGGGAATTTTGGGCTTAAAATTGCCATCTAAACAAACGGGCAATGCGGCAACTACTGCCGATACGAGGGGCCAGAACACTAAAGCATAGGGTGATAATTCTCTTGTAAAAACGCCAGAAAGATAAATAGTAATCAGCGCTCCAGTAATCCAGGGACTTAAGGAAACTTTGCCAATGCTGAAGGCTTTATTGCTACTCGTCGCCCAAAAGACACCTAGAATTAAAAATAACCAACTAAAACTCTCTAATAGAATCTTAAAAATGTTCGTTGCCCAAAATGACATGAGCCAGGAGAAAATACTTAGCCCAATCAAGGTCTGCCAAGAGAACGCCTTAGAAGGAACAAATACTCCTAATAAGAATTTCAGGGTATTGTTGAACCAATTCAAAAAATTATCAAAAATATTCTTGAGCATCGTTTTGATTTAAAAATAGGGTTTAGGGGCTTCAGGATAGTTAGAATTATCCCGAAGGTATTTCAGGTTAGGGGTAGATTCAGAGGGCGCGATTAAACTCCAGAAACCGTAACACCAAAATTAGCAAAATAGCGCTGTAGCTATAGGCATTAGCCAGTAGCACAGCAAAGGCAGGATTAGGTTTTGATTGGGTAATTTTGCGCTTGGGCAAATTAAGCAAGCTGGGTCTTTTATTTGATAAATTGGAACTCGTATTCAACTGTTCCGGGTTATCATGAATCCAGATTTTTAGTAATTCCAACCCCAGCAGTTTGATGATAAAAGTAAAAAAGAAAATACAAATGCCCAGTGAGATTATTAGAGGATTTGCTTGATCTAATCTACTGCCAATGGGATGATCGAAGAAAATAAAACTAACGATTTGATTCTGCAAAAATCGGGGCAATATAGTTTCTAGGAAGAAAAAAGTTAACCAACCAATGACAACGCTCCATAAATTCAGTGAGGTGGCATATTGAATACTGGTTTTACGAGTGAGTTTTAGCCGTTGGTGCAAAACCCTGGCTTCTAAGGCGATCGCAACCAAGAGGAATAAGATTTGAAAGAGGAGCAGTTGTAGGGGCAAAACAATATCTATCATAATAGTTTCCTTTTGATCGATGTATCAGTTCCTCGTGTAGTGCGGAAAAATTAAGGAGCGATAAAAAAGTAGATATGATAAACCTAACATCCTTGGAGGCTTCTACCTGCTACCTTATTCCCCCATAACGGCAACGGGGATATTTTTATACTATATTAGACTGGCTGGGATAAAAGGGTGAAGGTTATTCTTAATATTCCCAGTTGTATCGTTAAACTGAGTTGGGTTGATAAAGTCCCAAGGATCGTCAATGACTAGGACAGGTATTGGTATTCGCACGGCGGCTGAGCGTACAGAACGCATCACCGGTCAGATTCATGTTTACGATGGCGTGGGTAAGGGGAAGTCTCAAGCCGCATTGGGCGTGGTTTTGCGCTCGATTGGTTTGGGGATCAACTGTGCAGAATCCAGTCGGGTGTTATTGTTACAGTTTCTTAAGGGACCGGGACGGAACTATGATGAGGATGCGGCGATTGAGGCGTTGCGACGGGCGTTTCCTCACTTGATTGATCAGGTTCGCACGGGACGAAGTGAATTTTTTACTAAAGAGGAAGTAACCCGGTTTGACAAGCTAGAGGCGCAGCGAGGGTGGGATGTGGCGAAAGGCGCGATCGCGTCAAATCTCTATTCGGTTGTGGTTCTGGATGAGTTGAATCCCCTGCTGGATTTGGGGTTACTCCCGGTTGAGGAGGTGGTGCAAACCCTGACAAATAAACCCCCGTCTCTGGAAGTGATTGTCACGGGACGAGGAACGCCGCCAGCGCTGTTGGATTTGGCAGATTTACATAGTGAGTCGGTTCCCCACGATCACCCGGTTTCTCGGGAACAGGGGATTGAGGGAATTGAAATTTATACGGGTGCGGGGAAAGGGAAATCGACCAATGCGTTAGGAAAGGCGTTACAAGCCATTGGTCGCGGAATTAGTACGGATAAATCCCACCGGGTTCTGATTATGCAGTGGTTGAAGGGAGGGACAGGGTATACTGAAGACGCCGCGATCGCAGCCTTACGCCAAAGCTACCCAAATCTGGTGGATCATCAGCGTTGTGGGCGAGACGCGATCGTTTGGCGGGGACAGCAGCAAATTTTGGATTATGTAGAAGCAGAACGGGGATGGGAAATTGCCCGGGCGGCGTTAGCGTCAGGGTTGTATAAAACGATTATTCTGGATGAACTGAATCCGACGGTTGATTTGGAACTGTTGCAGGTTGAACCCATTGTCGAGGCGCTGTTACGGAAACCCCGTGATACGGAAGTCATTATCACAGGTCGTTGTAAAAATCAACCCGCTTACTTTGAATTGGCAACTGTCCATTCGGAGATGATTTGTCATAAGCATTATTGTGACAAAGGAGTGGATTTGAAGCGAGGGGTGGATTTTTAATCGTCATCTGTCATTTGTTAGGGAACAGGGGAGTACGTCAACTAAGCTAGAGTTGGGCTATTCCCAATCGACAAACTGGGCATAGAGATAGGCGATCACTTCCCCAATGACGGTTCGTACCCCTTCGCTAGAGTGCCACCACTGTTTAGGATCATACTCTTGAGGTTCAGCCGCAATCACACCGACTCGGATTTCTGGTTCTAATACGGCTTTAAATATAATCCAGCTTCGACGGGCATGAGGTCCTAAGGAATAAAGATTTATCGATTTTACGTCTAATTCGGACGTCGATAACCATTCCCGTAGGGCGATGGCGCTTGCTTGAGTTCGATGTTTAATCACCTTGGGGGCGGGAACAGCTACCAGTTGTTCTGGGTTAAACCCCAAAACGATAAATGTGGCGGCGGTGAGTTCGGCAAAATTCTTGTATTGGGCTAAATAATATCCCTTCGAGACGGGTAAACCCGTGGTAATCAGGTGATTATAAGACCCGCGCTGGAAGAGTGCGATCGCGTCCTTAATTGCATAATCCGGTATCCAGCCTTCCACCACTATGACATCAGCCGCCACGGGAGAGTTAACCGCTAGGAATGGGTAGATAGTGCTGAGAGTGAATACCATTAAAGCAATTATACAAATAAATGTAACTATCCATCCCTGAATAGTCAGAGTCCATTGGCTTTTGCGATGGATTAAACGGATTTTCACTTTAGCGGTTAACCTGTTAAACTGTAATTTTTTTATTTGACTGTTCGAGATATTCACTCTCTAATTTTAATCAGGTTAACTCAGCTATTCAGTTTCCACTAAAACGGTAACGGCGGCAACAGCAATTAGCATTTCGTCATTTTTATCATTAAGTTCAGGAATGGCTCGACCTTGAACCACCATTCCACCCGATTGTACGGTGAGTGATTTTTGTCCAAAGGGTAACATGGCGAGAACCTCCTCCTGTCGCACTTGTTCCGGGTAAGGTACAGCGACTTGCACTTCCACAATCATTTGATTGGGATCGCTCAAACCCGCAACTTCCCAGACACCGGGTAAAGCGTTGTGCGCGATCGCGTTCCGCACAGCCCTAGATGCAGCGACAGTGGGTTCCTGTCCATGTTGGTCTACCCCCATACCCATTTCAATAATCAAACGTTTGCGAGTCATAGCAACTGTTATATCCTAAATAATGCATAACTTGTATTTTGTGACATACTCCCGACACTTATCTGTGATGGTGATACGCGCCAATTTCGGGTTGAAAGGGGACAATTTCTGGCTTCACCTCCACGCCTAACTGATTGAGCATCGCCTGTAAAACGGGGTCAGGTGATAAGCGTAAATAGTGGGGAGTGAGTTCTAAGGGGACATGGCGATTACCCAGATGATAAGCAGCTCGCAGTAAACTCAGAGGATTGGAGGAAGTAATGGTTAAAACAGGTTCGGGTTTCGCCGCAATCTGAACCACCACCTCACCTGTCTGTGATTGGAGTAAATCCCCATCGTTGAGGATAGTCCCTCTCGGTAAACGCAGATACAAACTTTGACCCTCTGGGGTTTCAAAGCGGTAGCGCGTCCGGGTGCGTTCCTCTGCGGTGAGGGAAAGTGTAAAATTAACGGAGATTTCTGTTGCTGAGTTCAATCGTTGCGTCAACATCAGCATAAATCGCCCAACTTGTCAAGCTAAAGTTAACGTTGCAGGCGAATCAGTTCATTCTGAATTTGCCGTTGTAAATCAGGGTCTAATTGGGCAGTATAAGTCATGGCGTTAAATTGAGCCATGCTGAATCCCTGACTTTCGCCAAGTTCTTTGGCGGTGTTGCAGTAGTTGACTGCAATACCTTGAACATCAGAAGGGAGTTCTTTGAGGGAATCGGGTTGGGTACAGGTAATACTAGGAATCTGCTCTTGATTCATCTGTTGCTGAATTTCGCTGAAGGCAGTCTGACGGCTACCTTCTATCGCCAGAAGCGCCTTGGCGTAATTTTTGATGTCCTCTTCAGTGATGGTTTCGGCTGGCAATGGGGAGATAGAGGGACTAGCCTCTGGATTGGAGTTAGATGCACATCCAGAGAGGATGAAGGCGAGTGCGGCGATACAACTCGTCCAGGGAATCCTATAGGTTTGCGATCGCGCCTGTATGGGCATGGAATCCGACAAAGTAGCTTTATTTTGACAGGTTTTGACCGTTTGGAACTCAATAAAACTCAGGGTTCGATGTTTTATCTATAGAGTTCCTTACCGAGGGTTATCATACCACAAGAGTGGTTGATCGTTACCTTGATTCTTGCTGCCTTTGTAATGCATCTTGAATCCGTTGTCGTAAATTACCATCTTTTTCCGCCAGACGTGTAATTTGGTTGAATCGAGAGGGGGTTAAATAATTGTTGACCAACGCCGAAGCTTGGTTACAATAATTGTTGGCAATTGCTCGCGCCTCCTGAGACGGCAGTTGATTGATGGTTTCTGATCGATGACACTGGATATCGGGAATGTTGCCATTTACGATTTTTTTAATTTCGTTATAGGCAACTTGACGTAGGGGTTCCATCGCTAAAACCGCTCGCGCGTAGTTGTTGATATCATCCTCTGGAACGGCTTGTTGAGCATGGACAGCACGGTTGAAGTCCAAGGTTAGGGACTCTCGGGCAAGTTCGGGGATGAACCCAGACAGTAAACCCAAGGTGGTTAGTGCCGTTACAATCAGTGGACGAGAGAAACGAGTCAAATGAGGGTGATTACAGTAAAACGTAATCATGACGATTGCAAATAATTAAAAGTACACAACAAAACCCACAGTGGGCTTGTTTTTCCTGAACTATTTTAGGGGATAGAAGTTCCGCTATTTAGAGATAAGGGGGTAGCGGAGCTGGGGGAGCTGGGGGAGCTGGGGGAGCTGGGGAAGTTAACTCAAAACTCTAACCTATTCCCTATTCCCTATTCCCTGACGAATGACGAATGACAAATCAACAGCAAATTTGGCACAGTTTGATCACCTGGGTTTGCAGGGTGGAGAGTTCATCAGCACCTCGTTTGAGGCTGACATCTAACTCTAGCAGGACTCGTAAAGTTGCGGTTAACTGATCTAGACTAAGGTGCTGCACCTCTTTTTTCAGGAAGTAAATACGCTTGGGGTTACCGACTTCGGCGGCGGTAGCAATGACTTTTATATCCTTTTCCCCTTGAGTGATCATTAGCTTGACCCATAACCAGGTGCGAAACTGTCCCACGAGGGTGGCGACGATTCGTAATGGGTGTTCGTTGTTGTTGATTAAGTCAGCAATGAGTCCCAAGGCTTTGGTGGTATCGCCTTTGAGAATACTCTCGGCTAGTTGTAGGCTATTGTGAGTTGTGGTGGTGACTAATGCAGCAACAGCGCGTTCATCTAAGCTAGTTGTCCCATCGCCCGCGTAAAGGCGTAACTTGTCCAGTTCGTTGGCAAGTTGACGGGTATTGTTACCCACCGCATCGGCGAGGAGTTCAGCCGCTAGGGGAGTGAGTTTAACGCCAGTGGTTTGGGCGTAGGATTTAACCTGTTGGACTAATTCCTCGGTTTTCCAGGGGGGGATTAGGGGAAATTCTCGGATTTGGGCGTGTTCTTGTAGCAGCTTGGTGGACTTGAGTCGTTTATCAGGTCGATGATGAGTGGTGAGCAGTAATATAGATTCTGGCGGAATAGCGGGGAGAGTGCGTCCGAGTTCAGCGAGTACTTTGTCGGAACAGTTCTGGCAAACGGTGGTATCGACTAACCAGACTAATCGTTTTCCCATTCCAAATGGGGGAGTCATCGCCTGATTGAGTCCCTGAATGAGGGCGTCGGGTTGGTCTGGGGGAATTTTATCATAGTTAAAACTGAGCCAGTTAGAGTCGAGGACGGACTGGCGTAGTTCGTTTACGGCTTGATTCAGGGCAAAGTCATTATCTCCCCAATAAAGATAAATTGGCATAAGGACGTTTAGCGCATTCGGAGGAAATTCAACGTGGATGATACCTATCCAACCTATATCAATCGGGTGGCGAGGATGACTGTATCTGATAGTTATCACTCTCAGTTACCCAATATCCAGGAGTCACCTAAGTTTGAGCGTCTGGCTGATGGCACAACCAAGGCGGTTAATTTTCCAGGATACACGGTGATGACGCCACCATGGGAGGATGAGTCAGAGAATGAGGGGTTTTATAGCAGTTTGCAGGAGTTACAACGGATATTAGAGAAGGAATTTAAATCGAGTTTAATGCTATCGCTTCCGCCTGAGAGTTTTCATTTAACCCTAGCGGATTTAATTTGGGAGAATAGTTATCGGGATACGGTGCAGGATAATCCGGAGTTTGATCAGCAACTTCAGGAACGAATTGGGGAGAGTTTTGAGCAATATAAGGGGTTGTATAGGAATCCCTATCCTATATGCTGGCAGTTTTTCGGCGTGATTGTCATGCCGCGTGCAATTGGGGTTTGTTTGGTGCCAAAAGATGAGGAGTCTTACAAACGAGTAGTTGAGTTCCGGCGCTGTCTTTATCAAAATCCGGGATTGATTGGTTTGGGAGTTGAGCAGCAGTATCATTTTACGGCACATATTACCCTAGGATACTTCGGGGAAATTCCAGCGCAGCTTGAGCGCGATCGCATCAGTAGTATGTTATCGGATTTGAATGAGCAATGGTTAGCTAAAGATGTTAATTCGTTTTGGGTTAAGCGGGCTCAATTGCGGAAGTTTGATAATATGACCCATTTTTATCGCGAATCGGATTTTCCGGTTGTTGAGTTTTGAGTGTCAGGATGAGATGATAGCAAAGCCTAAAAGTTATGTGTGATGGCTCTGGGGCTGTAAAACGTTCCAAGTCTAACTATGCATTGGCTACGTTTCGTACTGGGAAGCAGTACAACGCCGACCTTAGTGCCAGCTACAACATAGCAGCTAGGTATTGGCTTAAAACCATTAAACCCACTCGGAGAAATCGCAGTGGGTCTGTTCCGGGCGGAAGTTCCCGGACGGAACCGAGAATACCGGGTCTACTCTGTCATTTATGGAGCTAGACGCCACGCTTCTATTCGTAAGAATGAAGCGTGGAGTATTCACTCAAAGAACAAGGGCACGGTATTGCCGTGCCCCTAAGATATCATTGATGTGTTTGAACACTTATACCATCGCCATCGCGGGTTCGTGCCAACGCCCAACGGCTTTACCAATCACCGCCATTTCTGTGACCAAGCTATCAAAGCTATCCGGTGTCAGGGATTGGGGTCCATCGGATAATGCTTTGGCTGGATTGGGATGAACTTCAATCATTAACGAATCTGCACCGGCTGCGATTGCGGCTTTTGCCATCGTTGGCACATACTCAAACCAACCCGTACCGTGACTTGGGTCAATCATAATCGGCAAATGGGTGAGCGATCGCAAAACAGGTAACACTGATAAATCTAGGGTATTGCGGGCATATTTCCGGTCGAATCCTCGTATTCCCCGTTCACACAGAATCACATTAGGATTCCCAGCCGCTAAAACATACTCCGCCGCCATTAACCATTCATCAATGGTTGCCGACATTCCCCGCTTCAACAACACCGGTTTATCCTGGGCGCCTACTTTTTTCAACAGGGAGAAATTCTGCATATTGCGGGCACCGACTTGCACCACATCGGCGACTTCGGAAATTTTATCCACATCCGCTGTATCCATGACTTCGGTAATGATCCCCAAACCCGAAGCCTCCCGCGCGGCGGCGAGTAACTCTAAGGCGCTTTCTCCATGTCCTTGGAATGAATAGGGCGAAGTCCGAGGTTTATAAGCACCCCCCCGCAAAAATCGAGCGCCCGCCGCTTTTACCCGACGTGCTGTCTCGACAATCATCTCTTCGTTTTCTACCGAACAAGGACCTGCTACCAGCACCACCGGATGATTCTCGCCAAAGGTAACGGGTCCATCGGGTGTTGATACCACAACTTCGCCAGCTTCCCCATTACGATACTCACGGCTTGCCCGTTTAAAGGGTTTCTCAACCCGCAGGACTTCTTCTATCCAAGGGCTAATTTCCTGAATTTGCAGGGGGTCTAAAGCCGCCGTTTCACCAACTAAACCGATAACAACCTTGTGTTTACCCACAATCGGTTCCGGAGTCAGACCCTGTTCGCTGAGTTCCTGACTAATGCGATCGATTTCGGCTTCTGGAGAGCCGACTTTCATGACTACAATCATAAGTTTTAAGGTTTAAGTTTTCAATTGGGGAAGTTTTAAGTTTTGAGTTTTGAGTTAACTCCCTCATCTTCCTTCCCCTGTTCCTGGAACTCCTGTCCTCCCGCGAGCCCTGGCAATCTTACCGAAAGCTGGGCTAACTTTTTTTAGCCTCTCTCGCCTCACGCCATGCTGATGTGAGTCGTCCTAGGTTGGTTGTGAATTCCTGCCAACCCAGTAGTGTTCCGGGGATGTCTTCTTCCCAGGATGCGGAAAGGACGCCATAGCTCAAGCCCAACACCCCTAAGCCAAAAAAGCCCATACTTACCAGAACCACAGCGACATTGGGTAATTTGATCTCCAGGTTGACCACCAGAAGATAGCTGACCACAAATGAGAGAATCCCCAACGCTGTCGGAATACCGCACAGCAACGCCATGCGGCGTACCATACGCTTACTCACCTGATCAGGGATAGCCATCGACTCAGAACTGGAAGCCCTGGGTTTATCGGGTTTCGCTTTTGGTTTCGCCTCCGCTTTACTGGCTACAGGTTTTGCCTGTGGTTTCGACTTTTTTTTGCGCTTCTGGCTCGGCTCAAAGGGTAAAGGATTGCGGGAGGGTTGATCAGACATAAGCTTTAATGGGTGTCTAGCCGCGAATACCTAAGCGCTTGATCAAGGCTTGGTAGTGTTCAGAATCGCTTGCACGAATATAACTGAGTAAGCGCTTGCGCTGACCAATCATCTTTAATAATCCCCGACGGGAGGCATGATCCTTTTTATTGGCTTGTAGATGTGTACTCAAACGACTAATGCGATCGCTGAGCATAGCAACTTGCACATCTGCCGAACCCGTGTCGGTTTCATGAGTTTGATAGCTCTCAATAATTTCTTGTTTGCGTTCTTGGGTTAAAGCCATGGATAAACGTTCGTTGGTATAATCCAGCAGTTTTTCATCTTATCACTTTTCCGGCTTGATGGTACTCGCTCCTTGAGAAGCAAGCTACATGGTTCATGGTTCACGGCTTGAGCGACGAGTATCCAGCCACTGTTGGAGTATGATTGCTGCGGCTTTGCGGTCAATCAGAGCTTTATGGCGAGAGGGCGCAAGCTTCTCGGCGTGAAGTAACTGTTCTGCTTCAACGGAGGTTAACCGCTCATCCACATATTCTACGGGTAATTGTAGGGCAGCACTCAAACGACGAGCATACTTTTGCACCTGTCGCGCCTGAAATCCCAGGGTTCCGTTCATTGAATAGGGTAGCCCAATAACTAGAACCTGAACCTCGCGTTGTTCTACGAGTTCTCCCAACTGTGATACATCCTGCTCAAAGGATGTTCGCTTGATTGTGGTTAAACCTGTAGCAATTAAACCGGTGCCATCGCATCCGGCGACACCAATGCGCTTACTACCAACATCTAAGCCTAAGGCTGAGATTTTCTGCATCATTGTGAAAAGAGTCCCTACACAAGCGCCATACCCTCTTTCCAAAGGGTGAAAACGCAAAACTCAAAACTCCCCTAGTCAGCATCTGTAGAATCGGCTGGAGGTTGAATATCCTTCTCCTTCGACTTCTGTTTTGACGAGGGATTGGTTCCATTGGTCTTAGAAGCCGCGTTAGGTTGTTTGGAGAGGGATTCCCACCAGGAGATACGGCTGGGGATGGGAGTACGGGCTGGCTGGAGTCCCTGAAGCACTTCTGATAACTGTAACCCCTCTAATTTCTTCGCTTCCCGGAGTTTATGCCAGACTGAACGAGACATGAGCAGAGTATGCTCGATTCTCTGAGCCTCTAACTGTTCCAGGTAGTCTTCTCGTTCCGGTTGATAGTCGGCTGAAGCCAGATGTAATGACTGGGCAGGATATTGTTGGCTAATCCGTGCCATTTGTGAGAATAACTCTGGATACAGGCAAGTGTAGGCAGGGTGAACGGTGAGCTGGGCTTCGTGGGATCGACTTCCATCTCGGCAAAGGGTGAGTTGAAAATAACCAATAGCCGCTTTCCGCTGGGATTCAAACACATAAGCGTTGATTACTTCAGTGCGATTGAACCACTGCTGGAGTGTCGAGACTAGCGATCGCATAAACCCTGTTTTAAAATCCTCGATATGGCGGTCAAAAACTTGACGCACTAACGGAGGCATGGACGCTGTATCTAGCTGATACAAGAGTTGGGCATCAGCATTGCTCACGGGGAGCAAGTTGGGTAAATCGGGTTCGCGATCGGCTAGTTTAGCTAGAGTAATATCATTAATTTCCCAATATGTCAATTGCGCTAGGGGTTGAAATCCGTTGTGCCGATACAGTGCCAGGGTATCTTTATTATGGATATTGACTTCTAGTAACCAGGTGCGGGCTTCCCAGATGGTCTCGAAGCAATGGCGCAAGAGTGCGGAGCCCGTTTCGAGTTTGGCGGGTTTATTACTTGCTCGAGAAGACTGATCAGGAGTAACTAACACCTGTTCCACGCGCCAAGTACTGCGAGTCCGATTAAAGGGCGAGACTTTAATTAATCCCCGCAACTGCTGAAATTGTTCAGCCACATAGAAACAAAAATCATACTGGCAAGGATTCGGGAACCAATTCAAAAGCATCAGCAACCCATACCAGCGTCGAACCTGCTGAAGTTTGCGAATGAAGGTTAACGAACAGCTATTACACTCTTGCTCCGTTGCTTGAGTAGTAAGCTGCTCAATTCTCTCCAAATCGCCGTATTGAATTGGACGAATGACAGTCTTCGCGTTTTCCGGAACAGGTGAAGTCATTTTGAGTAAAGATGCTAGGAAGCCAACAGCAGACAAGAGCAACTTTTTTGCCCTGTAACAAACAGTGACAAGATTAAGGTTACTGCCCTGCCAATATATTAACGATTTTCCCGCCCTGTTCATGGGGACAAGGGAACGGGGACAAGGGAACGGGCACAAGGGAACGGGGAACGGGGAACGGGGAAAATTTCCCCCCTCACCCTCATCATTCACACAGGGGTACTAGGGACTTTTTTCGTAAACATTTGTAAACTATTAATCATTGCTGCTTGTATACCCGCAAACCACTATTGCCTTGCTGCATCTGAATCGGAATGCTGTGTCTTGCCGCTAAGACAAGTCGGGGGTTTTCACCATTTTAGGAGTTTTTCATGAAGCAACTGATCAAAATTGAGCGCTTTTTGTTGATAGGTCATATTGGGGCTATGGCATTTGGACTGGCAGGTCTACTGCTGGTTTTGCCTCACCCGGAATGGATTCTCAGCTTACCACCACAGGGAAAAACCGTATTTCAATGGTCAATGGCTGGGGGTGGAGTCGTCTATATTATTTTGGGGGCACTAGCTGTCGCGATTTATGCCTACCGAACTCTGGGACTGTGGCAATGGCTAACGTTCATGGTACCGGCTATTGTCATTTCCTTGGCAAGTGAACTCCTAGGAACGAGTACAGGTTTCCCTTTTGGACACTATGGTTACTTAAATGGCTTAGGCTATAAAATCGCCGGTCTTGTCCCGTTTACGATTCCCTTATCCTGGTTTTATTTAGGATTGGTGTCTTATCTATTGGCTCGTGTGGGGTTAGAGGCTAGAGTAGCGACAAACAGGTCAGTCAGTTGGTTACGTCACTTCGGTGCGATCGCGATTGGTGCTGTCTTACTCACCTCTTGGGACTTCGTTCTTGACCCCGCGATGAGCCAAGCCGCTGTCCCCTTCTGGTTATGGGAGCAACCGGGTGCCTTTTTTGGGATGCCGTATCAGAATTTTGCTGGCTGGTTGGGAACAGGTGCTGTATTTATGACGGTCGCGACTCTATTTTGGCAGAAAACGCCAATGGCATTGTCTAGAAGCCAATTGGGATTACCCTTAGCCGTTTATCTGAGCAACTTTGTCTTTGCGGCTGTGATGAGTATCGGTGCCCAAATATGGGTACCTATCGGCTTAGGCATTGTGTTGGGTGTTGTTCCCGCCGTGGTATTGTGGCGGATGGCAATGGCTGCACCGACACCGAATACCGTTGAACAAGCACTACGCGATCGCACTCCAGAGGAGAAAGTGCCTGTAGCATCTATGGGAGTTTCACCTAAGTAATCAGGCTCCCCCTACCCCTCCACACCTCTGCCCCTGTGCTTAAATGATATTTGCCCTCATCCTATTACTGATCCAGATCCCCGCTACTTTAATCCTGCTCTCACGCCTGCTCAAAGGTCCAGGGCGTCGTCCTCCCGTAGAAGCCAAGCTCCCTACCCCCGATCAGTTGGGGGCGGTTAGTGTGGTGGTGCCTACACTCAATGAACGAGAACGGCTCAATCCTTGTCTAATAGGCTTAAGTCAGCAGAGTTACGAAGTACGCGAAATTATTGTGGTGGATTCTCACTCCACCGATGGCACACCGGAGTTAGTCAAAGATGCCCAAATCAAAGATCCACGATTTCGGCTGATGACCGATGACCCATTGCCACCGGACTGGGTAGGACGCCCTTGGGCATTACATCAGGGCTATTTGCACAGTTGTCCCGATAGTCAGTGGATTTTGGGTATAGATGCGGATACCCAACCCCAACCTGGATTAGTGGCGGGGTTAATTCATATCGCTGAAACCTTAGGGTTTGACCTGGTGTCTCTATCACCGCGATTTATTCTCCAGTATCCGGGGGAATGGTGGCTACAACCGGCGCTGCTGATGACGTTGGTCTATCGATTTGGTCCGACAGGTATCACTAGCAATCCCGCCGAACGGGTGATGGCAAATGGGCAGTGTTTTTTATGTCGCCGACAGGTTTTAACTCAACTCGATGGTTATAGTAGCGCCAAGGGTTCATTTTGTGATGATGTGACCCTAGCGCGATATGCCGCCAAACAGGGATTTAAGGTGGGGTTTTTGGATGGTGCTAACGTGCTCAAAGTTCGTATGTATGAGGGCGCTTGGGCTACCTGGCGGGAGTGGGGGCGATCGCTCGATTTAAAGGATGCTTCTAGTCCGGGTCAACTCTGGAGTGATGTATGGCTGCTGCTGAGTACTCAGGCGTTGCCTCTACCTGCCTCTTTAGTGGCTTTGGTGAGTTTGAGCCTGGGCATATCTTCACCCGTCCTCATGAGTGTCCTAGGGTTAAATCTAGGGTTACTGGTAATGCGCTGGGCATTAGTTGGCGCGATCGCTCGTTCTTATGATTTCACTCCATCCTCATCCCCCGCATCTTGGCTATTCTGGCTTTCTCCTTTGGCTGACCCCTTAGCCGTGCTGCGGATTTTCCTGTCCGCTAGGCAAAGACCAAAACAGTGGCGGGGGCGGATTTATGGGAGTTAGGAATGGGAAGATGGAGTAGATGAGGGAGTCGGGGCGGGCGCGAGTCGCATCCCTTGTGAGGTGAGAAACGATAATCGTCAAAAGAGCCCCTACAGGCTCAAAACTCACGCGCCATGCCCTATGCGCCAAGTGAAGGTCAAAACGTCCCCAATCCCTAACTACTCTTCATCACCAGATCTAACTTGGTCTACCCGTTCTAACTGCCATAGAATCTGATTGCCTTCACGCCGCACTCGCGAGACAATCCAGTTGCGCCAGGGCCAATGATCTCCCCGACTGGTGACTGCACTGGCATTGATATCCATTAAATCGGCTAGTTCGGAACTACTAATTAGATAGCCCTCACTAGCGATTTCATCAGCAATGCGTAGGGTTTCGATTAAGTTTCCCAGTTGAGCAACTCTAACTTCGCGGGGTAACTCGTCATTGGAAGTGTTTGGTGAATCCGGTACATCTATCATCGGTTTTTCAGAGGTAGGAAGGACCTGTGGTACATCTTTGTAAACTACCTCAAAAGTGGTCTTTTCATCTGATACCCCTGTTACGGGTGTCTTCCGCGTGGGGGTGCTGGAATTACCAAAGTCCGACAGTTGTGTTAATCTGGGAGATTTACCGTGGGCAAAAGCATTAGCAATTTGATCACAACGCTCATTACCTTGATTACCACTGTGTCCCCGTACATGTTGCCAAGTGACGAGGGGAGAATTGACCGCATCTAGTTTTTCCCATAAATCTTGATTTAAAACGGCTTTTCCCTGAGAGGTTTTCCAGCCTTTGTTTTTCCAGCCCTTAATCCATTTGGTAATGCCGTTCTTGACGTATTCACTATCCGTGTAGAGGGTAATCGGGTGAGTGTTTCCCGATCTCTGAAGCAGTATCAGGGCTTCAATCGCTGCCAAGAGTTCCATCCGGTTATTGGTGGTTTTTGTCGTAGCCCCCCCGATTTCATGCACAGAACCATCGGTAAAATACACAACCGTACCCCAGCCACCTGGACCTGGATTGCCAGTACAGGCTCCATCAGTATAAACACTTTTGATTTGACGAGTTACAAGCATTGTTTTGCATTATGAGTAGACTCCTAAATGGTTTTAGCAGAGTTCCTACCCCATCGGCACAACGGGTGATCAATGAGTTTTGAGTCTGTAGGGGCGGGTTTTACTGATAACGTTCCGGATAAAGCCACCTGAATCGCGAGGGGCTACCTCTTCAACGAAGTAAGAGGTAGGGGGATAGGGGGATAGCTACCTGAACTAAACCCGCCCCGACTCATCCTTCGCTTCGTTAGTCGGACATGATTTTGAGTTAGGATCTCAAGTGACAATGATAGATAGTACAATTGTTCATCCTCCCCATCTCCCCCTGCTTCCCCTGCTTCCCCTGCTCCCCCATATCTCCCAGAACCCTTACATCCTGAAGCCGCGTGAGTTACGAACCCCTCCATCACAAATATCGCCCTCAGACGTTTGCCGATTTAGTCGGTCAAGAAGCGATCGCGCAAACTCTCACGAATGCTATTGTTCAAGAGAAAGTAGCCCCAGCTTATTTGTTCTGTGGCCCCAGAGGTACGGGTAAAACCTCGTCAGCGCGGATTTTAGCTAAGTCCCTCAACTGTCTGACTACCGATAAGCCAACGCCTCAGCCTTGCGGTACCTGTGACGTTTGCCGCACAATCGCTCAAGGAACCGCCCTGGATATCACCGAAATTGACGCGGCGAGTAATACGGGTGTGGATAATATTCGCGAAATCATCGAACGCGCCCAATTTGCCCCGGTTCAATGTCGCTATAAGGTGTATGTGGTGGATGAGTGTCACATGCTTAGCAGTGCGGCGTTCAATGCATTACTCAAAACCTTAGAAGAACCGCCGAAACATGTTGTTTTTGTCTTAGCTACGACCGATCCCCAACGAGTTTTACCCACAATTATTTCTCGCTGTCAACGGTTTGATTTTCGCCGCATTCCGTTAGCGGCAATGGTCAAGCATCTTCAGGTTATTGCCACCAAAGAAACCATAAATATTACAACGGATGCAATTACCTTGGTAGCACAAGTGGCGCAGGGGGGATTGCGAGATGCCGAGAGTCTGCTGGATCAACTCAGCTTGTTAGCCGGAGAAATAACCGTTGAGTGTATCTGGGATTTAGTCGGGGCAGTACCCGAACGAGACTTGCTAGCACTGAGCCAAGCGATCGCGAGTAATGATGCTCAAGTCGTTCTCGATTGTTGCCGCAATTTAATGGATAGGGGACGAGAACCTTTAGTTGTGCTGCAAAATTTAGCCGGATTTTATCGGGATTTACTTATTGCGAAAACTGCACCCAATCGTCAAAATTTAGTGGCTGTCACACCGCCTACCTGGAAACAGTTATGCGAATTTGCTCAAACTTTGGATACTGCGGATATTTTACGCGGACAGCAACACTTAAAAGCCAGTGAAGCACAAGTAAAAAATACAACGCAACCGCGCCTATGGCTAGAAGTCACCCTGTTAGGTTTATTACCCGACGCTCTACGGGTTGAACCCGGGGCAACTCAGACGCGATCGCACCAGCCACCGTCACAGGTTAGCCAACCGAAAACACAGCCGCCAGAACCTCAACACCGGACTCAACCTGCCTCCCCACCCCCTGCTGCGGCGAATCAAACACCAGCCGCGAAACCCATTTCCCAAATTCCTGAAACTCAACCGCCACCCCAGGTAAAAGCATCGGAGTCACCTCCTCCATCTTCCAATAACGGGACAGTTCCCTCTATTCCTGTTCCTGAACAATCGGCTGATACAGAACACATTTGGCAACAGATTATTGAAAATTTGCGACCCTATAGTGCCAAAGAATTCTTGCGTCAGCATGGTGATTTAGTGAGTTTTGATGGAACAGTGGCACAGATAGGGATCACAACTAAACCCTTGTTAAAGTATGCCAAAGATAATCTGCAGAATATTCAAGCAGCATTTGAAGCTGTGTATCAGAAACCTATCAAAGTAAACTTCACAGTTATAGGGGGGAAATCGGCTAAACCAACGGCGACGAATCGGGAAGTTGTTACCCCTTCAGAGTCTAAATTATCGTCAAATGTAGAAGACGAGACGCCTAAGGAAGATAAGAGAGAGATAGAAGAAGAAGATAGAGGAATGGTTATTCCTCAACCCGAAAGTCACCTACCCCAACCGAATCAAACTTTGTCTGATAGGGCTGAGGAAAATATGCCAATTTCCCTACCTCAATCTTCGATATCAGCACCTATAGACGCCGGAGAGTGGGATGAGGAAAAAATACAGGATGCCGTAACGACTATAACAAAATTTTTCAGTGGGAATGTTATTACTCTAGATGACGAATTGAATATGCCGGAGTTGGAGGCGAGTTCATCTACAGAGGACACGAAGCAAATGCATTCCCTTCAATCTCAGTCCTTTAATGATAAGGCATCAACGGCAATTCAAGAGAAACCAACGCCAGGAAAAACGCCGGATAATTCTACTCTATTATTCCAGAGACCTGATACATTGGAATACGATAATGACGGTGATATTGCGTTTTAGTTATTTGTCAAGGGAACAGAGTATAGGGAATGATGATTGTTTAGCCGGATTTGATATCACTTAGTAGGGGCGGGTTTAGTCACTTATGGGTGCACCCGAAAAGATAGTAGTGAAAGTGAGCCCCTACACAAGCGCCAGGTTCGCTGAACGAAGCGAAGGGTCAAAACTCAAAGCTTTCCTTCTCCGTGCCTTGATGCACGGTTTTCACCCATTTTAATCGCTTGGGACGCACTGACATGCGAGCCGTTGTTGCTGACATCACCACCATCCAATGCAGCATGTATAGAACACCGCGTACTGTTTGCAAGGCATTGAGAAATACAGTGCCGACTGTCAAAGGTTCATCCCGTTGAATCCGACGCAATCCCGTAAACATGCCGATGAAAGATAGAGTCAGCGCTAATCCTGTAATCGGACTATAAAGGGGTAAACGAGAGCGAAGCAGCGCCATTAAACAATCAGGTATAGCTGCCGTTGGCAATAGGTACTGAATAATTAAAAATGAGAATAAATCGATGGTTTTGCCAAAACCCAAACGATTACTCGCAATCAGACGCCAGTAATCTAAATAACGCTGATATCCCCCTTCTGCCCAACGACTACGCTGATGCCACAGAGATAGGGCGCTAGTCACCCCTTCTTCATCCACCGCCGGGAATTCTAGGAAACGAATATTCCATCTATCTAGGTGCAGGCGTATGGTTAAATCCAGGTCATCGGTAATGGTTTGCTCATTCCAGCCGCCACAGCGTTCTAATGCCAAACGGCGCACAAACTGACCATTTCCCCGCAGTTCACCAATTCCATCAATGGCAGTCCGTTGCTGTTGAAAGTAGCTATCCAGCGCCATTTCTGCCATCTGTCCTTTTGTCCAGAAATTCAGGGATACATTCGCGATTGCTTTTCGTACCTGTACCGCCCCAACTTTCGACTGATTAAAGATTGGCAGCACTCGCCGCAGCAGATCTGTGGTCAGATGAGCATCGGCATCAAATACGCCAATAATTTCCCCTTTTGTCAGGGGTAATACCTGATTCAACGCTCCGGATTTACCCCCTGTCGCGTTTGCATCGCGATGAAATACATTTAACTGATCGTATTCTGCCGCGAGTTGCTCTAAGAGGATGGGGGTTTTATCGGTACTGTGATCATTAATTACCCAGAGTTCGCAGCGTTCTTTGGGGTAATCTAAATTGCACAGCATCCTCACCAGGTTCTGAATCACCGCCTCTTCATTTTTAGCTGCTACCAGTAAGGACACATAGGGAAAATCAGCCGGATTGTCTCCCTGTAGCGGTTTCGGCACTCTGAGGGGTCGCGCCACTAATACCCGTATCGCCTGAATACCCAACAGTGCGGTTAAACCAAAGACTAACCAAGAACCCCAGGATAGAAGATGCAGAGTAATTGTCCCACCCCAAATCAGGGTTAGCGCCAACGCCGCTTTGCGTCGTCGCCCTTCGAGTCCCTGAAAGAAAAAGTCACTTTCAAAATCATCTTCAGACCACTCAGACAGCAGAGAGCTAAGGGGATCAAGCTCACTGCTATGATTATTCTCTGTCCAGGAGTTCTCTGGCATAAGCTCCTTGATTTCTCCACCCACACAAATTGTATCTAATTGTATCTTATTTCGTTAATTTTTTTATACTTTGAGGAGTATGCTCTAGGATTTTAACGTTTGCTCTTTCTGAATGGGTGAGGATATAGCATTTGTATGGTGATGTCTTTTGTGAGTACAGCAGCATGGGGACTGGGTTCTGTCCTGTGGGTGGAACTAATCCGCGATTTTTATCACATCCTGTCCCATCATTGGACGCCCTTATATCGGTTGCATGTCTGGCACCATCGGGTGTTCAAACCGGATTTAACGTCGGTTAGTGAGCAAATTTATCGCCAAGCTCATTGGTACAATGATTTACCGGAATCCCTGGTCATGTTGCTGTTTAGCCTAGGACTGTGGGGGGTAGCTTATATCTGGACACAACCCCATTGGGTGGCTTTGGCGGGCGTTGTCTATACCTTAAGCTTTTTAGGAGGTGCGATCGCGCGGGGGAGTGGACTCTCCGGTGCGGATGAATTAACCGACTTAACTCATCGTCCGGGACAATTCTTTACTCCTCCCTCAAACTGGACGGTAAATCGCCCCTATCATTGGCGACATCACTTTGATAACCAAAAGGCTTATTATTGTGGCACATTGACCTTCGTCGATAAACTTATGGGTACCGCGCTATCCCTGAAAGGCAAAACTGTAGCCGTTACCGGGGCGTCTGGCACACTGGGGCGATCGCTGTTGTATCATTTGCACCAACGGGGGGCTAAAGTTATCGCATTAACCTCAAAGTCAGACCCGATCATTTTAACGGCAGAGGGCGAACCGCTATGGGTGAAAACGATAACTTGGCAGGTGGGAAACGAATCTGACTTAACGGCTGAGTTAGAATCGATTGATATTCTGATCCTCAATCATGGGATTAACGTCCATGGGGAGAGAACCGCTGACGCGATCGCGAAATCTTATGAGGTGAATACATTCTCCAGTTGGCGGTTATTAGAATTATTTTTGCAGACCGTTCGCACCAATCAAGATATTGCCCGCAAGGAAGTGTGGGTCAATACTTCAGAAGCCGAAGTCAGTCCAGCCGTCAGTCCTCTGTATGAATTAAGCAAACGGGCATTAGGGGATTTAGTCACATTACGCCGCTTAGATGCGCCTTGTGTGGTACGGAAGCTGATTTTGGGACCGTTTAAGAGTAATCTCAATCCCATTGGCGTCATGTCTGCGGATTGGGTTGCCAAACAAATTATCAACTTAGCGGTTCGAGATGTACGGAATATTATCGTCACGATTAATCCGCTAACCTTTTTGGCATTTCCGATTAAAGAGTTTTTTGTCAGTCTGTATTTCCGACTCTTTAGTCACAAGGGATAGGGAAGCAGGGGTGTAGGGGCGGGTTTTACAGATAACTCATGGCTACACACGGATAACTGAACTAAACCCGTCCTTCTCTGGGAAGCATCGCATTTAGGATAGGTTTGAGCTATCACTAAAAAGGAAATCGCGCAATTGCTTGCCTACTGCCTCTAGAGAAAAGCTAGTTTCGACTCGATGTCGGGCACGTTTCCCTAACTCACACCGCCAAGCTGGATCATCGAGAACTCGACCGAGAGCCAGTGCTAGGGCGGTTGCGTCTTCGCGAGGGACAATCAGTCCCCCTGATAACTCACCCTTCTCCAGAATATCAGGTACACCGGGCGCATCAGTAGCCACGACGGGTAAACCACAAGCCATGGCTTCTAGAGGGGCAACGGGGAAACCTTCATGGCGAGAGGGGAGAGTGTAGAGGTCAGCTGCAGCCAGATAGTTACGGATAGCCCTGCGGTCAAGGATGTACTCATTGATCCAAATTACACCGGGTAAGTGCATTTGTGAAATCCGTTGACGCAGTTGATCCGCATCGCTACCAGTGCCCACCAGCAGTAGCCGCAAGTCTCGTTCTGGGCGGTGGCGATAAACCTGTTCCCAAGCCGTGGTTAGGATATCGAGTCCCTTACGACGCAGGTCAATTCGCCCATGCCAAACCACCACCTCAGCCTCTGGTGGGATTCCTAGGGTTGCTCTGGTGGTCACGCGATCGCCCTCATCCCATATACTCAGGTCTAAGGGGTTGAAAATCTGGGCTATTTTGCTCGAAGGTACACCATACCGAGACTGCACTCGCTGGACTTCCGTCTGGGTGGCGACAATTAAACCAGCGCAAGCTTGCATGGAGAATGGACGCAGGGGACGTTCCAGGCGACTCATCTGGAAGTCTCCCCCCTGAAACGTGGCAAATACGGGTAAGCCGATTAACTGCCCTAACAGTACACACATATCAAAGCGAGCATATTCGTATTCTTGACATAAAATTGCCTGACAGCCTTCCTGGCGTAGTTCGTGGGCGAGTATCCTCAAGGGCGTAGCGAGGTAGGGGGCAATGTCTCGTAGTACGGCTGATAACAGGTAACTCGCACCTCGAACCATGCGGCGGTGGATAGCGCGATAGCTTTTAGGGGCAGGCAGTACACAGATCGTCGCACCTGTTGGTAAATGGGTATAGCGTGTCGGTGTATTCACCTGGGCTGAAATGCAAAATAATACCGTCCGCACGCCAGCAAGTTGCAAGGCGTCGATGTAGCCGAACATCCAGCCCCCTGTCATTTCCTGACAGAATCCCTCAAAGGAGATGCCAATACTGTCGAGAAAGTCTTCAATTAGATCGCCCCAATGCAGTAATGCGATCGCGGGTTGTGTTTGGGGGCTTACTCGATAGTAGCTTGCATACATATCCAATCAACTGTTCAGCTTTTGGTTTTGCTATTTCTTACGACAAATGTATAACAAGGATAACTAGCATTTAACAATTTTAAATTATACTCCTGTTCTAAGTAGGATTTTATTTTAAAGTCGCAAGTAACAACTATTTCATCATCAAAAATATTGTCTTTGGAAGATTTCAATTGAATAGAGTAAGAATTGAGATTATAAACCTTTGTGTAAAAAAGTAAATGGGCATTGTAATCATTATTAACGACTGATAAATTTCTTAATTTCGGATAGGTGCGATTAAGTTTTTTAAAATAGTCGCCGTACATAAGTTGTGGGTTATCAGGTTGGCTCCAGTCATAAATAATTCCCTGGTGTTTATATATTTTATTATAAACTGTATCTAAATAGGGTATAACAAAGATACTACTCACAAGTATACCAATTAACAACTGTCGCTTAAAGCCATAATCAATTTGTAGTTCACTGATAGTTAAGTTTAAAATTTCAGATAATCCTATGCCAACAATCATAGAAGCTAGTGGATACACAGGTGCATCATACCAAGGTAGCTTTGTTTGAGCAAAAGAGACTATCAGTAAATAAGAACTCAAGTAAAATAAACCAAAAATAACAAAATTTTTTATTTGACGACTACTCCTAGTTATATTGACGACAATAAAACTAATCGGGAGAACATATACCCAAGGAACAAATTTCTGCTTAATTTGACTTAAATAAAAGGAAATGGGTCCTTGATGATTCTCAAGAGTATTGGAGTACCTTCCTATGATTTCGTTCGCTATTACAGCCTTTAAATAGCCGGGATTGTAGTATTCTCTTAAAATATAAAAGCTAGAAACTGAAATAAAGAATATTATTGCAGCAATGTAAATTTTAGGTGAAGATAACACCTTGCCTAATTTTCTTTGATATGCAGCATATAATACCAAACCTGGTACAGCAAGAATGCCAGCAACACTTTTAGTTAAAACAGCCAATATTAAAGCTGTAGTTGCTATAAAGAGATAAAAATTCTTTTTATCTACATTACAGTGCAAGTAGGTAAAAAATGAAAGAGAGTAGATAGTAATCCAAAGCACAAGCATGGCATCGAAATCACCAGTTCTAGCTACGTGTTCTCCTATATATCCAATACTTGTTACTAAAACTAATCCGCTGATTAAGCCTATTTTAAGATCGTTAAAATATTTTGTTCCAAACCAAAAAATAATGATTGTTGTACTCATAGCACATACCGCTGATGGCAAGCGCAGAGCAAATTCGTTATATCCAAAAACTTTCATGGATAGAGCTATGCACCAAATGAGAAGAGGTGGTTTGGTTCCCACCATTTCAGGTTGACCATCATAATAGGTGACAAGCCAATTACCATTAACGGTCATTTCAAAAGCATTTATTGCTCGCCTTGACTCGTCCCACATACGGATAGAAATTGCATCAAGTCTAAAAAAGAAGACAAAGTAACAAGCTGCTAAAAGTAATAAAAAGCTTATGATGAATCTGTATTTTAATATCTTTATTATTATTGCTTTTTTCTTGGTCATTTTAATTTTATTCATCTTTGATTAAAAAAGATTGTTCCTATTATATTTTTCCTTGTCATTTAGTGAGTGACGCTACGGCATAACCCGTTAGTGGGTTAAAAGAAACAACGTAATCATCCTTATCAACTACTTGTTGTGGAAACTGAAGCTACCATCATCAATAACGGCAACAAAAAGATTAGATATCGGTCATAAAAGCCAAAAGCTCCTAATCCCACAAATCCCAGCGGGATAAAGTAAATAAATATAGCAGAAATACCGATTACAGCGATCCATCTTCTGTCTGTGATTTGAGACTCTTGATTCTTAGCAAGGATTTTGGGCGTTATTTCGAGTTAACTTAGACTGTTGAGGCATAAAATCACGGTATAACTGAATTTGGAGCCGTTTTAACTAACAGTTTGGCATAGTAAGTCCGGAAGAGCCATACTTTTATATTTACTCTGAAAAAACAGGTTTATTTTCTTTCAATGCACTATAGGTTATTTGAATAACTGGGGCTGGATAGGGTTGAAAAACTTAAACCTGATCACAGCTTCACAGGGCTAACTTTGAAGATAAGTAGATCTTGTGGGCTTACCCAGGTTGACGTGCTACCAGACCAGAGTCCTAGGACAGGTGCTTGGGCTAACTCTAAACCCGCTTGTTTGGCAAAAGACTCAATCAGACGCAGGCGATAAGCAGTCATCTGTTCAGGGTTGTCTGGATTGGCAATAGCAAAGTTGTCACCGTAGTGTCCATATTGATGGTCAAAATTGAATTCGGGTCGTGCAAACCCCAATGGTCTTGGCTGTCCAGGTCGATAATTGTCAGACAAGAAGAAGCTGAAAAGACATCGTCCCTCTGGCTTAAGAACCCTGGCAGACTCCTGGAAGTAGTTCGCCGCAGCCTCAGGCAGCAGATGCGTGAAGACAGAGGCTGCATAGACGATATCAAAGGAATTATCAGGATAAGGAAAGCGATACCTATTGGCACCTACCTCTCCCTTGGGATTATAGAAAGTGTTATTGATATCTGCCCAGATAAAGCAGAAGTTTGGGTAAGCCTTATGAAACGTTTTTTCCAGGAATTTAATCTTGTTTTGGCAGATATCAAAGCCATCATAGGAACCATCTGAGGACAAGATATAGCGCAGGGGAAAAGCAATCCGCCCAAGACCGCAGCCTATTTCAAGGATATTGCTGTTTCGGGTTATGCCACCATAAACTCGTAGGAGCATACTCCATTCTTCCGCCCAACGAAACCACTCTTCGAGTACATCAATACCTTCTTGATGCATTAAATTTAGAGGTGGAATTAGTTCAGGTTCGTAGGCTACAGAAGCTTGTTTAAAGGGAAGCAGATAAGTTAAATTTTTGACTGTAAATTTCCTCAAATTTATCATGGTTATGTCTCTAATTGTTGAAAATTTTCTGTGTTAATCGATGAAAAGCCGTAGCAAGTCTGTGGATAGGCTTCCGGTGAGCTGAATCAGATAACAACGTCTGGAACATAAGCTCTTGCTCACAGTCGATAACCGGAGGCTGCTCAATTGGATTGGGCAATAGCAGTGCTAAGGCAAAGCCTCCCCACATCTCTCCTTGAAACCTTGGGTTAGAGGACAAAATACCCTGAATGAAGTCAACATTTACCCAGTGTACATGGCGATTTGATGACCAATTTGCATCTAAAATGGCACGACGCACAACGGGGTTAAAGCTATCATGTATCAGTATGTAAAGTGGTGTGCTGGGTTGAAATTTAAGTACATTTTCTATATCCTGCTTTGTACCAGCATAGGAATGAGATCCATCGATCAGAACGAATTCTAGAGAAGCACCACAGTTTGCCAGTTGTTCTAGTATAGGGGGTAACGTTTTCTGTGAACGCCCTATCGTCAATTCAACATTCGGAAATTTTGAACCGAGTCGCTCAATTAAGGTCGTATCAATATCAAAGGAGTAGACTTTTTCAGAAAATTTTGATAAGACAGACAAGCTACCTCCTCCTGCTGTTCCTATTTCAATGGCGCACTTAGGTCGAATCTTGTCTAATAGCATGATTAAGGCACAGCACTCAGCGGATGACATTTGCCATTCCGGAAAGTAACCATCTGCATAAAAAATAGCTTCGTAGCTATTACTGGGTGTCCATAGTTGGGTATCGCTCATCTCTGATCCTATTTCGGTAATCCTGAAAAAAACATAACAAACATGAAACTACTTTTTCAAACGCCATAACCCCCTAGACTGATTAACTCGCTCCACATTATAATCGTATTTTTTTTCAATTTCCTTGTATAATACTTTAGACGTGTGAAATAAAAAAATATCTGTGTAATCATTAGGAATATTGGGTGTGTTTGGCTCAACCAGTAATAGCAATTTAACTTTAGCATCAAGCAAATAGCTGAGAGAAAATAATTCACCAGGATTTAAGTAGTAGTTTGTACTACTAATTAAAAGAGGACGACTTGTCGGGTTAATAATGGAAGCTATTGGGATATTATCATTACTAAACTCCTTGTTCCATGCTGTTTTTTGAGGCAAATTAATGGCACAGGAAATAATTTCTATTGAAATCAGCATTGCTGTTATTATTTGCCATACTTTTTGTTTTGAAATATGACTAGAGGTAATCTTCGTACTAAGAAAATAACTTACAGCCAGTTGAATCGATAAATAACTCGGAATTAAATAACGATTGACTGTCGATCTGCGTCCGCCAAAGATTAGGTCTGGTAGTAATAGCAGCAGTAATGGAATTCCACCTAATGCCAATAAAAATAACCAGATTTTCCGATCTGATTTTTTCAACAAAAAGTAAACTGAATACCCAATTAATATTAAAACAGGCGGAGCGACAATAATTAAAGGATTATCGATTTTTTGGAAATCAAAGAAAATCCGCGTCAAATCCCCCAGCCAATTTTTGACTAAAAATGACCCCGATACTTCTTTTGCTGTCCAGCTTACCCCATTGGTGTCGCGTAAATTAATCAACCACGGCACAAAAGAGAGAACTGCTAATAGGGAACTTAACCCATAAGCCATTAGATTTCGACTTAAGCGAAAGCTCTCAGAGATCAAGACATAGACACCGTATGCTAGCACAAGTAACAGGGAAAGGTAATGGGAGTACAGCGCCAGAGATAGGGTGACGCCATAAATTATCCAACTTTGCTTAGTCTGACATTTTATGGCTCTAAGTAGCGCTGCACTGGATAACAAAATGGTCACTGTCCATAAACTATACTGCCGTGCTTCTTGAGCATATAATACATGAAAAGGTGATAGGGCGATTAGAGCAACGGCTATCCAGGCTGTTAACGATGACTTGAATAACTCTCGGCACAACCAGTAGGCACTGGGAAAAATGAGCAAACTAATGACAGCAGATAAACTTCTTATCCCGGTTATTGAGTCACCGAATCCTTGAACCCATAATCGTGCCATGGCGTAATAAAGAGGGGGGTGTTGGGGATCTTCTTCGGCAAGGCGTTTGACTGTATCAACGACACCCCGTTCAGAATTAATCCGTTGGTACTTATGCAACTCTTCGATGCTAATTACCTCACCTGTAAAGACACCCTGAGTTAATTCCTTAAGGGAGTAACCAGAAAGCCGTAAAGATGTGTAAGTTTCATCATGCCAGTAAATTTTTTGATCGAGATTGGCGAAGCGAAAGAATATACCCATAACTAATAATACAATGATTAAAAAGCGAATTATGTTGGGCGTAAATTTCATAAAAATAGATAGACACCATTGCTGGCAATAATACTTAATTAAAGGTTAGAATGTTTTAAAGCAACTCTGCCCTTTTCTGCCAAGCAGATGCAGTTTCTGTACCTTTGGCTTCAGGCTTGTGTTGGACGTAACTTAACCAGGTAATGGGACTGAGTAAGGCGCAAACGAACTCACGCTTAAGGGGGGATAAATGAGAGAAAGCAACATCATGGCAAAGCACCGTGATCGGATTAATAAAGCTAGCATAACTCTGGCAGGGTAAACCGATCAGGTTCTTCAGTTCATCTAAGGTGTAGCCACGTCGTACATGACCCCATTCAGCCATAACATCGGCATCACTAGGGCAGATAGGTTTCATGAATTCGTAGTAGGGAAACCGCCAGTTTTCGTTGGGAGTGCTGACTAAGAGAAAACCACCGGATCGCAGCACTCGCCGTGCCTCTGATACAGCTTTTTCATGGTGTGGAATATGTTCTAAAACATCGAACATGGTGACAGCATCAAATGAATCATCCTTGAAAGGTAGCGCCGTTGCGTCTCCACAAACAAAGCGGACTCGTTCCTGTTGATTGCAGGGCGCTTGGGAATATTCAGTATTAAGATCCAGGTTGGTGACTTTTGCTTGGGGATATAACAAAGCCGTGAGACCACTCTGACCCCCACCGACTTCGAGAATTTCTCTAAAATTTTGCTCTGGAGCAATGCGATGAATAGCACGCATTTTTTCTCGGTAAAAAAAGCCCTGACTTAGGGGACGAGAAAAAGGATTTTTCGATAAAAAATGATTGAGTGGTGCTTTATTTGTCATGGGTGAGGGGTTGATACTTATTATTTTCTGTACAGAGCCTAATCTAGAGTAAGCCTCAATGAAACTAAAAAAAGCTTTGCCCCTTTCACACTTGGACTCGATTTTGTAAATAAAACTTGATTCCGGCTAAGCACCCCAAAATTTCTGTGACTAAGGTTTTGTGCCTGGAACTAAAGCCTCTGAGGATACCGCCTAATAATACCTTGGCGTAATATCCCGGTAAAATGACAAATAAGCGAATCAAGTTACCCCAGTGTTTATATCGGGCGAATTGAACTAACAGAGCAACAACATGTCCCCGCATGTATTGATACATCTGCTGTTTATAACGCTCAAGTTCTTTGCGGTGGTAGTGGAAAACCACTGCTGTTGGTTCGTAACGACAAAGCCAACCTTCAGCTAAGACTCGATACCAAAATTCCGAATCCTCACTACAGCCAGATGCTCCCGCCCCTAAGCGTTCATCAAAGTTGCCAACTTGATCAAAAATATGGCGACGAAACGCCATATTAGCACCTGCACCGATGCGCCATACGGGAACACCCAGAGGTTGAATTGACTCAAAAAAATGTTGATCAAAGATGCGCTTTCGGTATCCCCAACTAAAGTTTCCGTGACCCGTTTCAAAGGTTAATTGAGATTCGGTTTCAAGTTCTCCGGGTAAGACTAATCCCGTCACCGCCATCACTTGAGGATTCTCAAAGCCTTGCTGAATTCGACGAATCCAGTCCGGATGAACAGCTACATCATCATCAGTGAACGCAATAATCTTGCCTGTACTGTGGCGAATGCCTGTATTACGCGCTACACTCAGACCCGGACGAGGTTCTAGGATGTAGCGAACACCAGGTATTTGGGAAACCACTTCCCTTGTTGCCTCTGTAGCGGGTGCGTTGTCTACGACAATAATTTCCTGGGGAGGCTGTGATAAACTTTGGAGCGATCGCAAACATTTTTCTAATTGCTCTGGACGGTCTCGGGTACAAATCACAACGGAAACCGTTTCACTGTCAGATTCTTTTGATAAACATTCATCAAGTCTCTCTAGAGGGCGGTCTAATGCTAATAAAGTATAAAAATCTGGGGGTATCGCTGGGGGCTGGTGTACGGGATGCTCCGATAGCGCCGCTTTAAACCCTTGAGGCAAAAGCCGATCGCCAACGGCAGGCGTAATCGTTTGTACAATTAGATTGGCGAGTTCCGTAGCACTCATCGGTAACTGTGCCGCTGAAATCGCGCGATCGCCCAGGGGAACGCCATGCAACCAAAACACCAGATACAGTCCCTGATAGTCCGGTTCAGCCGATAATGCTGGGATGACTTCACTTAACTCAAGGTGGAGAATTTTCCAAGGAATAAACGTACTCATAAAATCTACTGATTAATTCACTCGTAATTAATGTCCGGTAACATCCTGGCAACTGACAATTTTTTCACGATTCAATGTCAACATTGAACGGCATTTGCGCCCCAGCAAGCCGATTCCTTCAAAGCAAAGCACACGAATCATCCAGCGCCAAATTCTGGCAGAACGACTGCACTTGAGTGCTTCTTGAAGTTGGGATACAGTGGCGTCTACATCGCCAGTAGCGAGGAGATTCCCTGCCGTTTCTACTGCCCAACCTGCATAGGTTTCTCTCGCCTGACTGGTCAATTGGTAAGCGACGGTAGGCGGCAGATAGTCAGGTAGATAGGATTCTATAATTTCTGTTGCTTTACGCATATCTTGAACCAGCTTGTTGGTTTTGACAGAACGTTGCGTTAGCGAACCCAGTCGCTTAACTCGATAGACAGCAAGAGGCTCAACTTCAAACCCGATGGGGTACTCCGTCGCTATTCTCACCCACATTTCCCAATCCTCCCCGCAGCATGAAAAACGGCGGTCAAACCCACCCAGTTTTTCGTAAACATCCCGCTTGACAACGATTGAGGGTGTGGTTATCCGTTGTCCGGCAGCAATCTGTTCTAACCAATTCGGTACAATGCCACTTTCCGGTTTTTCGAGGTGGGAAATGCTTTGCCAGTGTCCGTATTCGTCCATATAAATATGGCGACAGAACGCCGCACCAATTTCTGAATTTCCCTCAAAAGCCCTTTGAAGTTTACAATAGAAGTTATCCCGCACATAATCGTCACCATGAAGGATGTGGATTAACTTACCACGCGATCGCTGCAAGCAGGTTTCAAAATTGCGGATATAGCCAACATTTTCTGGCTGTCTGTAAAAATGCACTCGACCTTGACCCAGTTCCTTTACTACCGCTTCTGGATCATCCTGGGTAGAATGGTCATCAATCACCTCAATTTGCATCACCTGCGATCCTGGGTCTTGAGCCAACACACTTGCCAAGGTTTCCCGCAGATATTGAGCGCAATTATAAGTAGGAATCATCACCGACCACAAAGGGCGCGGTTCTCCCTCTGGTATCGGTAAAATTGTTGCTCGATAAGGATGTTGCTCACTCATAGCTCATGGGGATCATTACCGGATAATTTGCTAAAAATTGAGAATTTATTTTTGCAGGATAATGTTATCATCTTGAGGGCAGCTAAGTTTTTGAAGCGCTAGCCCTGGCTCTGAAATAAATTGCTGCTTAATCTGCTCAATACGCCTCTGTGAACGAGGATATTCTCCCAAAAGCCCGACAATTCCCCCCCAGAGTTCGGCGAGAATCATTCCCGGCGGTAAAGGATGAAGCCCCATCAAACTCTCTGCAAGCTGGCGTAACTGGTATTGAAACCACCATCCGACCAACAGGCGAAAGCTTAAACGCATGGAGATGTCTTGCTGGTAAGATTTAACCACAAATGCCATAAAACCTAACCCCCACGTCCAATACTGATGGCGGAGTTTTGCCAGTTCCCGACGGTGTTGGTGAAACACCAGGTATTGAGGTTCGTACACTAAAGGATATCCTGCCCGAACTACGCGGTAAAAGATATCCAAATCCCCGCCACCCGGAAGCGGTGCGCCTGTATCTAACGCCTCATCAAAGCCACCCAGTTTGAGTAAAGCCTCCCGGCGAAACGCCATATTGCATCCCGCACCAAATCTGCCAGCACCACAGGGATAGTCAAAACTTCCCGGTAAGGTTTGACCATGGCAGATTTTCTCAAAACCGCGCCGAAATCCGCCCCTTTTTTCAAACAGAATTTGTGCCTCTGTGACCAACTCATAGGGCAGAACCAACCCAGTAAACCCACCCGCATCGGGATTTTCTGCCCAGGCTTCTACCAGTCCATTGAACCATTGACGGTCTACAGTTACATCATCATCAAGGTATGCCAGAAGTTCACCTGTCGCCTCTTGCAAAGCACGATTGCGAGCAAAATCCAGACCCGCTTTCGGCTCCCGTTTATAGCACACGGTCGGTAATGTGTCAATTAAATCTTTGGTGCGCTCATCAGACGGTGCATTATCCACCACTAAAATTTCAAAACAAGGCGAACCATCTGATAGTTGTAGCTTAAGTAAAGACTCCAGACATCTTGCCACATTGTCGGGACGGTCTTTGGTACAAATCGCCACTGTTAGGGAAGGAAACTCCTCTGGATTCGCCGGAGACACTAATTCTTCTCGGATACTTTCCTGAAGCAGCTTTGTGCCAATTTCCCGACTCAGGAGTGGTGCTAAATCTTCAGGAGTCATTACGCTGTTTGGCGGGAGTTCTTGCATCACCAAACCGATGGGTCTGTCTTTACGGCGCAGTACCAAAGCGATACCCGTTTCGTCCTCCTTTGTGTGGAGGGTGGGTAGGGGTTGAGTGACTTCCAAATCAATGATGGAGTAGGACATAAGTCTCGTTTCAGGGTCAAGCTGGAGAATGGTGATATTGCAGTCGGTGGAGTTTGGCAAAGAGTCCGTTGAGTTGGAGAAGCTGCTGGAGATTCCCCAACTCAACCACCTGTCCATTCTCCATCACAATAATCTGGTCTGCTTTTTCGATAGTAGACAGGCGATGGGCGATGACAATGACGGTACGGTTATGGCTAAAGGTATTCAGCGCTTCTTGAATTAAGTGTTCTGAAATCGTGTCTAGGGCGTTGGTTGCTTCATCTAGAATCAGAATTTCTGGATTGCGGATGATAGCACGGGCAAGGGCGATGCGCTGTCGCTGACCGCCTGAAAGCCGAATTCCTCGGTCACCCACTTTGGTCTCGTAGCCTTGGGGGAGTTGCATGATAAACTCATGGGCATTGGCTTGTTTGGCGGCGGCAATTACCTCTGCTTCTGTTGCTTCTAAGCGACCATAGGCAATGTTCTCCCTGACGGTATTACTGAAAATATAAATGTCCTGACTGACAATTGCCAGATGACGGCGCCAGGATAGTAAATCTAATTCTTTTAAGGGGTGATTGTCTACATAAATTTCGCCTTCAGTAACCTCATAAAAACGGCAAATTAGGTTAACGAGGGTAGACTTCCCCGCACCGGAAGGACCCACAAACGCGGTGGTTTTACCACGGGGAATTGAGATTGAGATATTATGTAATGCTGGTTTATCGTGGGGATTGTAGCGGAAGCTAACGGAGTCTAAAGAAATAGCCTGCTGCAATCCGGAAAACGTCAGATTGCCAGAGCGGATATAGGGCTTGTCCGAGGGTTCCAGAAAGTACATTACATCATCCACTGAACTCGCTAACATCAGCAACTTAACGCGATTGCCACCGAGCAGTTGCATCTGCGGCTGGAGTCGGTAAAGAATGAACAGGAAGGTCAGCAGGGTAGGTAATGCAGTTCTATCTTGCAGCAGCGCAATCACCATAATGCTCAACACGAGCAATGCCGAAAGCACCTCATAGAGCGGATTCACTGACGCCGATAGAGTATCGAGCTTCATAAAGATATTACGGACTTGCTCAGACGCCTGATCAAACTGCTTTTGCTCGTAAGGTTCCCGTCCAAATGCTCTAATGGTTCTCATCCCTGCTAACCCTTCATACATTCGTCTTCCGAGGGCGGCATTCACTTGTACTGCCTTTTGTCCCAAAGCTTTGGACTGGCGCGTCACAAACTGGATAATTAGGGAAATCAAAAGCATGATCCCGCCCACTAATAGCGTCAACTGCCAGGAAATCAGCAGGAGTAAGGCGACATAGACAAAGGTAGTACAGGAACTTACGATCAGGTTGACCAATACCCCTAGTGCTTCACTGGTGCGCCATGTCTCAGTTGCCAATGTATTGAGTAATTTGCCGGAATCTTTAGTTTCTAAGAAGCTGTAGCTGACGCTTAATAACTGATCGAAAATACGAGAGCGCAACCGATGACTGATACGCGAATTTAACCATGCCAAGAGAACCGAGTTACCGTAGGTTAGGCAGTTTTTCAGTACAATAGCGCCAAAGATAAATAGGGGAATAACGACTAGGCGCTGACTGGTAGGAACGGTACTGAGAAATTGGTTGAGAAAGCCGATTAAAGCATTATCACTGACTGTTGGGTTGGAGGTTTGAGACAAGTTCTGTAGAAAAGGAATGAACAAGCTAACCCCCAATCCTTCCGAAACTGAAGATAAAATTCCCAGGGTAACAATTGCCGGAATTGCCCAAGGGTAAATTTTTAGCAGTAGGAGTAATCGTTTAATAACCTTCTTCTCCCTGATTTTGATACAACTCAGTTTTGATTACCTAAAGTTAATTATTGAATTGCATAACTCCTTTGCAAATATAGCCATTTCAACCGAGCTTGCTCGTACAGTTTTGAGGGCAACAGATTGCGAATTCTAATTAAACGGTTAATGTCTGATTGTGTGAAGGGTTTTGAGCCAGATTTTTTTGATGACTTTAAAATCTTATTCTCAAGGGAGAAAAGCTTAAATATTCTTGCTTTTTTAATTTTTTGAAATAAAATATAATTAATTATTTTAACGATAATTACGTACAAATCATGTCGAATTAGAGTCATACTCACATCGAATTGCCATGCTTTATATAACCAGTACAGAGCTATGCTCGGATTTCCATCTTTGCTACTTTGATGAGCTAAATACATATAAAAATTACTGATAGACCACTGATAAACAGCAGCAGGTATTTCTGGATGTCTTTTTTGGACAGCTTCCAATACTAAAGACTGGGATTTAGCCATTGATTGATAGTTTCGGGACATACTGTTAGTGAGCTGACGATAGCCAATTAGAAACTCTGGAACAACTCGCACCTGATAGCATTCAGCAATACGCAGATAAAGATCCCAATCTTCACAACCTTGAGCCTCTTGGAGTCTCAGATCACAGTTATAATCGCCTACTTTTTCAATACAACTACGACGGATTAAAGCCGCACTGGCATTACCTAAAAAGTTTCGATACACCAGTATTCCATAGACTTCTCCTTCATAGTTATAACTATGAAATCCACCACTAATGAAGTCTTCTTCATCAATTTCAACTGACCACGCATAAACTAAACCTACTGATGCATCCGCTTCCATGATGCATTGGACTTGCTTTTCTAAATTATGAGGATACCAAATATCATCAGCATCAATTGGTGCAATGAATTCTCCCTTAGCGTATTGGATAGCCAAATTTCGCGCAGCCGCCACTCCTGAATTAGGCTGTTGCAATAAGGTAACACGGCGATCTTGTTGAGCAAATGAGTACACAATCTCAGCCGTCCGGTCTTGGGAACCATCATCGACAACTAAAACTTCGATATTTTTGTAGGTCTGGGATAAGACAGATTTTAACGTTTTTTCAAGAAACGCTTCTGCATTGTAGGCGGGTATAATCACTGAAACTAGAGGATGACTAATAAATTGATGATATGCGTTCATGTTTTTTTATCTTGGGGATTTGCCAGGTTTTTGGTGTACCCAGTACTAGGGGGGCTATTTTATGTAATACTTTCTCTGCCAAAACTTTAAAGTTGGTCGTGACTTTTCGTTGGTTAATATCTTCAATTCTAAGTACTCGATTATTAGATTTTAACTTTTGCTTTAACTCTCCCCAAAACCAATGATCTGTCCAAATTAGAGACATTACTGGGTAAGCCACTATCTTAAAAATGGCTTTAATTAAAAGAAGATATAGACCTAAGCGGAAAAAAGGCGTAATCAAGTCTGCTTGTAAAGCCTTATAAACCCAAAACAGCGTACTCTTATCTCTAGCACAGCGACTACTTTCGCTGGCTAGATGCATGTAGAAACTACTATTAGACAACTGCTGAATAACAGCAGGCATATTAGGATATTTTTTGCGGATAGATTGCCATATTAAATCGCGAGACTTTGCCATGGAATCGTAGTCACAAGACATGCTGTTAGGACGCTTGCGATAACCAACCATAAACTCTGGAACTACTCTAAATTGATAATTTTCAGCAATCCGTAGGTAAATATCCCAATCTTCACCACCTTGACCTTTCTGTTCTCTGAGTTGGCAGTTGTAACTACCACATTTATCCAAACAAGAACGGCGAATTAAAACACAACTAGCGTTAGCGATAAAATCGTGACACAGTAGAGTTACATAGACCTCTCCCTCAATCTTAGCCGCACGAAACCCTCCAGTTGGTGAATCATTTTCATCAATATCCACTGACCACGAATAAACTAACCCAACAGAGGGATCAGATGCGAGAAAACATTGGACTTGCTTTTCAATATTTTCGGGATACCAAATATCATCCGCATCAATGGGAGCAATGAATTCTCCTTGAGACTTTTCAATGCCTAAATTCCGGGCGGCGGCGACTCCGGCATTTTTCTGTTGCAACAAGACTACCCGTTTATCTTGTTGTGCAATCGATTTAATAATCTCAGGGGTTCTGTCTTGGGAACCATCATCGACGACTAAAACCTCTAGGTTCTGATACGTCTGAGATAGAACGGATTTTAGTGTCTTTTCAATAAAGGCTTCGGCGTTATAAGCTGGAATAATAACCGAAACCAGGGGTAAGGTAGAAGCTACGCGATCGCAGTTCGGGGTGATCATGAATTTTTGGGTTGCTGCTGAAACTATAAATATGCCCCAGATGCGCCAATACAAGGCTCAACAGTTCGTTTCGCTCGCCAACCGTGGCGTTGTTGATGCCAATGCCAAGCATGGGTGATCATATCCTTAAGTTCTGGGTATTGGGGCTGCCAACCTAAAACCTGCTTGGCTTTTTCTCCAGTGCTGACTAGCATAGGGGGATCTCCTGGGCGGCGAGGGCATTCGATCACTGGGATCGGTTGTTGGGTCACTGTTCTGGCGGTTTCAATCACTTGTTTGACGGAGAAACCTTTGCCACTACCCAGGTTAAAAATTTCACTTTCATCAGTTTGCAATAGTCGAGCTAATCCTAGCAAGTGCGCCTGGGCAATATCACTAACATGAACATAGTCTCGAATACAAGTACCATCTGGGGTAGGATAATCGGTGCCAAACACAGAAATGGATTCTCGCCAACCGAGGGCGCTAAACAACACGGAGGGAATCAGGTGGGGTTCTGGGGTATGATCTTCTCCCAAGCGTCCCGCCGGATCTGCCCCAGCCGCATTGAAGAAGCGGAAACAGATATACTTTAACTTGTATGCCGCCTCAAAATCAGCCAGCATTTTCTCGACCATCAATTTACTACTACCATAGGGATTGATGGGATTTTGGGTTTGTTCTTCCGTAATCGGTAATGACTTTGGGATGCCATAAGTGGCACAGGTGGATGAAAAGACTAGCTTTTTCACCGAAGCCGCCACCATAGCTTCCAACAGCGTCAGGGTTCCCGCCACGTTGTTACGGTAATACTTGGCTGGGTTGATGAAGGATTCCCCCACATAGGCACAGGCGGCAAAGTGGATGACCCCTGTGATAGAGTGAGTGGCAAATACCCGATCAAGTAAGGCGCGATCGCTGATACTCCCCTTAATTAAGGGAACCTGCAAAACGTTTTCCACGAAATCTCGATGTCCGCAGGTTAGATTATCCAAAATAACAACCTGATAACCCGCCTCCTTTAAGGCTTGCACGGTATGAGATCCGATATATCCGGCTCCCCCTGTAACCAGGAGGGTTGGTGTCTGTTGAGATGCAGTTGCCCAGGTTTTATCGGTTTGGTACACTCGGTTTTGAGCTAGAAGTCTTATAGATTGGTATTATTATAAACTTGTATCATACATTAGGTGCTAGTTGATACATAAGGGAGTACTTTATAAAATCTTCACACTAATCCCCAAATTATCAGGTTCTTATGAAGATTTCATAAAGTTAATTCATTGAGTGTGGTGTATAAGTTATCAGTCCTGGGAAATAGAACAATTTAGGATACAATCCTGTCAGAGGGAAATTCCGTATTTTCACCGACACCCCAGGTGCGTCCCATGATCGCAGTCCAAAACTCAGTCTATGAGTATCAAGTTGGGGGTTGTCTACCCATTGATGCTCCTACCTACGTCGTTCGACAAGCTGACAATCAACTCTACGAAGCGCTCAAAGCCGGCGAGTTTTGTTATGTCCTCAACGCTCGCCAGATGGGGAAGTCTAGCTTACGGGTTCGCACAATGCAGCGCCTGAATCAGGTGGGGTTTGCTTGCACGGCGGTTGACTTGAGTGCGATCGGATGCCAAAACATTACTCTAGAACAGTGGTATGCCGGGATTGTTTACACCTTAGCCAGCAGCTTCGATCTCATGGATGCTGGTGAATTGGAAACCTGGTGGTCTACTCGCCAGACTCTTTCTATTGTGCAACGTTTTAGAACGTTTATCGATGAGGTCTTACTCCGAGCAATTCCTCAGAATTTGGTGATTTTTTTTGATGAAATCGATAGCATTCTCCGCTTAAACTTCCCCGTTGATGATTTTTTCGCCTCGATCAAATCCTGCTATAATCAGCGAAGCAATAATCCCAACTATAAACGCCTCGCCTTTGCTCTCTTCGGTGTCGCCACACCTTCAGATCTAATTCAAGATAAATACCGCAGTACTCCCTTCAATATCGGTCAAGCCATTGAACTTTCGGGTTTTCAGCTAGAAGACGTTCAAGCCTTGGTGCAAGGATTAGTAGGAAAAGTCAGTCATCCTGATGTGATTCTCCAAGAAATTTTAACTTGGACAGGAGGTCAACCTTTTCTCACTCAAAAGCTATGTAAATTAGTCCATCAACATATCGAGAAGCAAGGGCATTTAACTAAAACCTGGGAGACGCGACAACCTAGCCTGCTACAGAGACTTTATTCGGGCAGAAATGTTCAAGCTAAAATCTCAGATTGGGTCGAACAACTGATTCAAGAACAAGTGATTAAAAATTGGGAGGCTTTTGATGAACCTGAACATTTAAGAACTATTCACAATCGCTTGAGCAAAGGTGGAAAGAGTAATCCGGAAATCATTGATCTCTACCAGCAAATTTTACAACGTGGACAAATCGCGGCTGATGAAAGTCGCTCAAAAATGGAATTGCGGTTGACCGGAGTAGTGGTCAAGCAAAATGGCAAATTACGAGTCTATAACCAGATTTACCAGTCTGTTTTTAATCAACAGTGGGTTCAGCAGAACTTTCCTAATCTACCTCAACCTGTTTACGTTCTGAAAACGGATAACAAGGCGGATAAGCCGGACTTAGACATCCTCTCTAGTGTGGAAGTAGAACTCATCTACAATCACTTAATCGACTGTGTACAACGGGAGTCCCCGGCTCAGTTGATTGAGCGTTTCCGTCAATTGTTCATCCATGGTAATGGCTATCCTGAACCGACAATTTTGGCAGCACTCTACGTAATCACGGCGTCTAAACAGGCTGAAGAAAAGTTTAAAAATATTCTCTATCGCTGCTGTCATATCCTGGTGAACCGTTGGCAAATGACGCCTAAACAAAATGTCGCGATCGCACATTTACTGGGTCTGTTCCAAAGCCCCCACCAGCCTACCTCTAGCCGTTTGCGACAACTCGTGAAAACCTTTATCGACTCCGAAGAATATCGCACTTTAAAACGTCTTGTGAAAGTAGTCGATGATTCAGTACCAAGTTTTATCGACCTGGAAGAGTATCGAGTCTTAGAATCTCTGGGGGAAGTGGTAGATGATTCAGCAAAGGGAGAGGAGGATTCTACACCAAAACCGAAAAAATTAGCTCACTTAATTAGTCATTATCCCTTCTTATTCTCTTATTGTTTATTGAGTCAAGGCTGTTCCGAGGAAACTCAGCAAACCATCAAAAAACTGCAAGGAGAAAAACAGCAACGATTAGAGGACGAACTTTTGCAGTACGCTACTTATCTAGTTGAGGGAACTACATCCTCAGCTACAAATAGAGAGCAATTGGTGAACAATCCCACTCTATTGAATGATCAGGAATTGTATCTAGCACTGCAACAGTTTGGCGGAAAAGCTGAAAATTCATATACGTACCGTGAGTTGGCTCAAAACTTTCTTCACCAAACTTGCCGAACTCCATCTTATTCCCTGTTTAAAGAAAATTTATATCAGTATCTAGTTACGTCGATCGATCCGAGCTATGGGCAACACAACTTTTATAGATTATTGAATAAGCACCTAACGAATACGCTAACTGAATGTAACAATCATAAAGTGGACACTTCTTTGATTGGAAAAACATGCAGCCAGTTGTTTGATTTGCTCGTTGTTGAAAGTATGGAAAAACCCCAACATTATTGGTTTTGTGATTTAGTCGATAATCTGGGTTCTCTAAAAATGACAGTTTTACTGCTCAAAATTGTCCTATTGTCTCCCCAGTTGATTCGCCCTGACCTTGAAAGACGCTTGGCTATTTTATTTAATCATTACGAATCAACACCGATTGAAGAGATTCTCTATTTAGTTAAATCGATGGAAAATTTAAACGTTGCGTTTATTGTCAATTTTGGCGTCAGAGATTTTTCATGGCTGAACCAGTATTAAATAGGAATTATGAATTTACTGTTCCCTGACGAATGACAAAATCTTTAGCAATTTTTAATCACCCAAGACTTTAGTCGTTCATTCACTTGGTCGGGAACCTCATCATGGGGACAATGACCGGCTTGGAGATAGTATTCTGTCAGTTGAGGATAATACTGACGGAACTTTGCTCCCCGTTCTTTGGCATTCATCCAGGGATCACCTTCTCCCCATAAGAGTAAGAGGGGACAGCGTAAACTGGCAAGCAGCACATCGATTTTTTCTCCTTGGGGCGATTTGAAGACAGAGGCGAAGACTTTATGGGCTCCGCGATCGCACGAGGGGCGATAGATATCCTCTACCAGTTGGTCGGTAATGGCGCTGTGATCTAAATAGACTTGCTTAAGGGTTCTGCGAATAATCCTCCGTCGCCGCAGGTATTGAAACAAAAGGAAACTCGCCCAAGGTTGCAATAGGAGACTTCGCGTCAGGTTCTTAAACCCCTTTTGCCCTGAATTTGCGGACTCTGGAACCTTCGTCTCGGTAAAAGGACCGGCACTATTGAGCAACACCACCCCCGCAGCCGTATCCGGACGTTGCGCCGCAACACACAGCGCACAATAGCCACCTAAAGAGTTCCCTGCCAATACTACAGGCTGACCAATTACCTGGGTGATAAAATCATGCAACTGATCGCGCCACAACTCACCACTATATTGCCAGTCTGGTTTAGCAGATCGTCCAAACCCCAATAAGTCAATTGCCCAAACTTCAAACTCCTGTTGGAGTTCAGCAATATTCTTGCGCCAGTGATCCGTCGATGCTCCAAATCCATGGATAAGTAACAGAGGGGGGTGTTGCGATCGCTTCTCACCTGCTTTGACGTAGTAAATCGACTGTCCTCGCCACTGCCAGTAGATGCCAGGAATGGTTGCTGTTGCTGCAACGGGGGTCGCCTGCATGGTTCTCGATAATGTTAAGTAACGTTAACTAATATAGCGTAAGCATTAAGGAATGGGGGCGGACGAATCTAACGGGTGTTCAAAAGAGCGATCGCGCTCTACTGTGCTGCCGCAAAAACCTGATCAACAGTCAGCGTTAGGTTGGGTAAAGTGGGCGAGATCAGGCGATCGCCTGCTCGAAATTGCTGTAACTCGTATTCCCCCTCTACCAATTGACAGAGCGTTAAAGTAGGTTGTTTGGGATTGCCAATGAAGCGTCGCCCACCTAATGCGGCATAATCCACAATCCAATATTCCTGGATACCCAAGGCTTCATACTCTCCCAGCTTAATCAAGTAATCATCCCGCCAGTTGCTTGAAACGACTTCTATAATCATCTTGATCGATTTGCCCAGAGTGATGATAGAGCCACTTTCCCAATCCGGTTCATCAGTCAGTGCAGGTTCATCTAGGACAATGACATCCGGTTCATATCCAGAGGTACCATCCAGAGAACGAACAATACATTCTTTAGGGATGAAATAAGGCAAGGAAGCCTGACGAATTGCAGTGCCTAGGTTGTAAGCTAAATCCCCTGACAACTTTGAATGCTTACCTCTCGGTTTTGGCATCTCAACAATTACCCCATGGTGTAACTCATAGCGGCATTCAGCGGTTTCTGGTAGCCACTCAATAAACTCATCAAACGTAATCGGCGGTTGCAAGGCTTGGATCATGGATTCACCTCGTTTTAGCTCTAGAAGTGTGCGATCGCGAACTTCTGCATGAACCGGATACTGGGCAACTTATGAGAGTTAGGGGTGATTTGGGTAAGATTAATTTTTGGGTTGGGACACCCTGCGGCTTGGGTTTTTACAGCTATTCACCATCACAAACAGTTTCCTAACTGTCTCCAGTTTAATCATCTAGGCATTATGCCAGATAGCCAGCCTATGATAGAGAAGACTCTCTTAAAATCAATGGCACTGAAAATTTGCCTTTTCGGATCGTCGAAACCCTTGATAGACCGTAGGGTGGGCACTGCCCACCAGACTTAAGGAGTGTGCCATTCCTCTTAAGATGGATATAACATCACTTTCCCATGATTGCGCCTAGCAAGTTTCAGGATTACCTAAAAAACATTTGCCACTGCTACGAAAAGTGGTGGGCTGTGGATGCGTTGACTGAAACAATCGCGGCTAAACAGGCAACCTTCTCATTTGAGCAGATGGTGCAAACTGAAGAGAAGAGACAAGAAGATAAGCCACAAATAGTCCCACTGCCAATACTTAAAGGAATCCAGAATTATGTTGAATCCGAGCATATTTTACTGGTAGGTTCGCCCGGTGTCGGCAAATCTACCGCGCTTTTGCGTTGTTTAGTCAGTTTGGCAAAAAAGGAGCTTGAGAAACCAGAACCTCGAATTCCTGTGCTGGTTCCGTTGAAAAGGTACAACATCCGTTTTTCTACCTCTGAAGATCCTTCGGGGATGTTGACTTTGATTAGAAATGCCCTTAAGCCACAACTACGACTGAAAATTCCAGACGTTGAAGAACTATTGTTTCAGAAACGGCTGATTCTGCTCTTGGATGGCTTTAACGAGATGCCAGCAGACACCGTTCGTACAGAACTTAAAGCATTTCGTGAGGAGTGCCAATATTCAGAAGTACCACTCATCTGTACAACGCGAGAGCTAGGTAGCGGCGATTTGGGCATCAAAAGGCGATTGGAAATTCAACCTCTCAATCCTTCAGAAATCAATCGCTTTTTACAAGAATGTATCCCCACTCAAGCGGAACAAATCTTGCAATTATTGAGCCGAGACAATCGAGAGTTGAGCCGCACGCCATTTGTTTTATGGATGCTGTATCAATTGTTTCAGGAGAAGGATATTGTTGTCGAGACGTTGGGAGAAGCATTCCGTCAATTTTTCCAGTCTTTCAAAAAATATAAGGAAGACGCACCCGTTACAGATGAACGCCGTAAAGGTTGGAATCGCTGGTTGGAACATCTGGCGTTTACAATGCTGAACAATCCGGAGCCAACTGATCCTGGGTTAATTATCTCTGATCAGCGAGCAGAAAAAGTTATCGCTGAAAGGTTTGGTGAGCATTATGGTACTTCCTCCCGGATTGAAGAGTTGCTTAAGTATCACCTTTTAGAAAGAGTCTCTGATCAAGAAATCACTTTTCACCATCAACTAATTCAGGAATACTACGCGGCGGAATACTTGCTCAAATATGTACCTGAACTTCTAACGAATGAGGCAGGTGTAAAAAAACTGAAGTGTCATTATCTCAACCACCTGAAATGGACAGAGCCAATTGCCATTATGTTTGGGCTACCAGAAATTACTGAAACCTATGCAACAAAAACAATAGAGCTGGCACTAGATGTGGATTTGATGTTAGGTGTAAGGCTAGCGGGAGAAGTAAAGCGGGATTTTCAGGAACAAACCATTGGGTTAGTAAGTGTAGCTAAATTATTCGATGAGGCAGAAGTTTCGGATTGGCTACAAATCGAGCTGGTGGGAAGGACACGCTCTAGGTTAGCTTTGCCAAAGCTACGACAATTTCTGAAAAACTCAAATATAGATATTGCCCGAAAAGCGGCTGCTTGGATAGGTTTTCTGGGGTATCAAGAAGCAATACCCGACTTGCTCCGGATGCTGTCAGAGTTAGACCGATGGATTCCTCAAGAAAATGGTTCCCGGACACTAACTGACCGAACAGTGTCACTAGAAATAGAAATTATTGAAGCACTAGCAAAGCTATCCCAAAAAGATGCTGCATTAAAACTACATAAGCTTCTTGATGAATCTTCTCCCTATATCTACTTTTGGTTACAGCCTAAACTCGGTAGTTTACTTTCAACTATAGATCCAGAATTTAGTGCGGAATGGTCACTAAATTTATTGGAAAACACTAGAGATCCGGAGCAGTTCAGACAAGCGTCAGACTTACTATCCCAGGTAGGATATTCAGATGCTCCGTCTAAATTGATTCAGAAATTACACGATGAGCAAAATCCACAAGGTTATCAAGCTATTATTAGGAGTTTGGGATTATTTGATGCAGATGAGGCAGTATCTGCCCTAACAAACCTGATAAAAAGCCCAGATTCATCTATTCGGAAGCAGGCAGCAAAAACTTTAATTGAACACAAGCGAACCAATGCAACAAATGACTTAATTATTCACCTAAACAATTCAGATTGGAATATTAGATGGTGTGCGGCTGTTGTTCTGGGCAATTTTGCTAATAATGCTGCTATTCCAATGTTTTTAGAAGGTTTATTAGATAAAGAGCATCGAAGAATTAGAATTACTGCTGCTCAATTGCTGGGTATGTTCGAGAAGGATGAAGTAATTTCTGCACTGCGATCTTCACTAAAAGACCCAGATTATGCCGTCCGCAGAAGTGCGGCTATGTCATTAGCGAACTTTAATCAACAAGAAGCGATTCCAGAACTCCTTAAAGCATTGCGGCATTACCATCCTTCAGATGATTCGCCTGAAAGTGTCGAAATACCTTCCCCATGGCAAGAGGATCGTAGAGTTTCTATTCCTGGAATGACGTATGAAATACTCAATCAGCTTGGAGATAATGAAGCAATTCAAGCATGGTTGTTTGAACGCAATTCTAGAGGCGCTAGAGAGCAAGTATCTTGGGCAATTGATGCGATTCAATCACGCTATGGATTCTACAACTACGGAATTGATCAGCAAGCTAAGGAAGCAAATAATTTAGGCTTTGAATATGATTTTATCAGAGGTTTCTACGAAGACATAGATAAAGTAATCTATCAAATTCAAGAAAATCCTGAACTGCGCCAAAATGACACAGAAGACCGATTGACTATAGACATCGTGAATCAATTGCGTAATTTCGGGTATAATGCATCACATGACACGAAAAGCGGTGGTCATGTTGACATTACTGTTAGAAAGAATGGTTTTTTGTGGCTTGGAGAAGCAAAGATTTATAAAGACAACAATTATTTGTGGGAAGGTTTTCTACAGCTCACTACAAGATACTCAAGTGGCGACTCTAATCAAGAACATGGCGGTTTATTAATTTATATCCGTGATGAAGATGCCAGCTCAATCATGGAAAAATGGCAAAATTACTTGCTTGAAAAAAGCTTAGCAGATTATAGTTTTAGACATTGCCACATTAGAAGCCTAGCTTTTATATCAACTCATAGATATGAACGATCAGGTCAAGCCTTTCATGTCAGACATATCCCAGTCATGCTTCATTTTGCGCCCAAGGATAGAAGTGGACGACGTAGAAAAGAATCACCTTAAACCCTACAAATTCAATTAAAAGCTTACCATGCAAATCACGATCGAAATTCCTGACGAAATCGCCAATCAACTACAACTGCAACCTGTCAACATCTCCCGCCGAATTTTAGAACTCATCGCGGCTGATAACTATCGCAAAGGACAGATTGGAGCCGCCCAAGTCCGCCAAATGCTTAACTTCTCATCCCGTTGGGAAACTTATGAATTTCTAAAGCGTGAAAAAGCCTATTTGCCCTACACTGAAGATGATTTAGAGCAGGATTCACAAGCGATTCGCAATGTTTTATCCCAAGAATGATTATTGTCTCTAATACCTGCCAAAACTGGCATCCTTTAAATGGAATGGTACTGAAATTTTGGTTGGTGGGCAATGCCCACCCTACGGTATAGCAATGATGGAGGCGATCCAAAAATCCTGACTGGAGCGTGCTATTGAGCTTAAATATGAGTTTGTGTGTCATTTCAGGTTATTTAGTCACACATTAAGACTATAAGGATTGTGGAATCGAGTCAAGATTCGGCTATCTCTACTCGCCAAATCGGGTGATTGGTCTGATAATTGTTGAGTAATATAAAGAAAAAGCTAAAATGGGGAACTGTACCCCAGCAACTATTTTTTTGTAAACACTAGAACGAGAGGGAGAAGCCTAGCCGTGTCTGTGGAAACGATTGAGAAGCGTTCAACATCAACTGTTCGGAAACCCGCACCTCGCTATCGTGTTTTGCTCCACAATGATGATTTCAACCCGATGGAACATGTGGTGCAAGCCTTGATACAGACGGTACCGAGTTTGACTCAGCCGCAAGCTGTCAATATTATGATGGAAGCGCACAACTCAGGAATTGCTCTAGTCATCACCTGCGCTCTGGAACATGCAGAGTTCTACTGTGAAACCTTGAAGAATCACGGCTTAACCAGTACGATTGAACCGGATGAATAGGGAGACGTAAGTCCTGAACATTTTAAGACAAAACCTCCCGAAATTGGCACAATACCCAGCACCTGTGCGGCTGGGTTTGTTTGTTGTTACCCTAGGGCTATTTTGGTTACCGTTAGCTGCGCCAATCTACCTTTTAGTCGATGACTCAAACCTAGTCACTATTCTAACGATGGCGCTATTGTTTGGGGAATTTCTCGGGCTACTAAAAGTTTGGGGACGCTCAGTTTATGGAGAACCTCAACTGTTAAAGCAGTATGGGTTGTACTCCTCTCGGCGCAATGGGATAGACTTGCTCAATGGGTTAAGTATTGGTCTATTTTTTACCCTAGGCTTGTTTGTGTTAGAGGGGGGATTAGGCTGGCTAAACTTTCAATCTCCCCCGAAACAACTGGGGCGGATTATTTTAGAAGGATTGCTTAGCGCTCTGGGTATTGGCTTAGCAGAGGAGTTAGTATTTCGGGGTTGGTTACTGGATGAGTTGGAGCGAGACTATTCTCCTAAACTATCTCTTTGGGCAGATGCGCTAATTTTTGCTACGCTGCATTTTCTCAAACCTCTCGCAGAAATTATCCGCACGTTACCGGGATTTCCGGGGTTAGTGCTGTTGGGATTAACCTTAGTTTGGGCAAAGCGAGGACAAGGGCGTTTGGGTTTACCCATTGGTTTACATGGGGGGTTGGTTTGGGGCTATTACATCATTAATGTGGGACAACTGGTGCAGTATTCGGGTCAAGTTTCTCCCTGGATAACCGGAGTCGATGGTAACCCGATCGCGGGATTTATGGGGTTAGCTTTCTTGATGGTGTTAGCTTTGGGGATCAGGGCGCGGTTTATCAAATAAGCGATCGCGCCCTAGTTTATCCTGATTTTATGCCCGTCCGTTAATCTTCATCGGCTATATCATCATCATCGTCGTCATCATAATCATTGTCATCTACACCCATCAGTTCCGAGATTTCCTCTTCATCATCAGGGACATCCTCCTCGCTAACATCACGCGCCAGCAAACGATTCGTCTGTTCTAACCAATCTAAAACTGAGGTTTCACGCTGAACTGGAATGATGGGAGCGAGTTGTTCACGAGACTCTTCACGCAAAGAAGGATTATACATAGGAAGCTACAGTAAGTCGATATTAATGATACCATATTTAACAGTGGATTGTCAGGACTACAGATGGTTAACAAAGCCACATTACTAGAAGCGATCGCGGGAAAAAATCGGGGGTTATTGGCAACGGAAACTGAAAAAACAGCGATTTTGGCAGCCGTTGCCCAATTAGAAGACCGCAACCCCACGCCACGTCCTCTGGAAGCGCCGGATTTGCTCGAAGGGAACTGGCGATTACTCTACACAACTAGCAGCGATTTGTTAAACTTGGGTCGGTTTCCCCTGTGGCAATTGGGTCAAATTTACCAATGTATTCGCACCGCTGACGCGAAGATTTATAACATTGCCGAGGTTTCTAGTTTGCCTTATCTGGAAGGAATTGTCAGTGTGGGAGCGCGGTTTGAACCTGTTTCCGAACGCCGAGTTAATGTCAATTTTGATCGGTCTGTTGTCGGATTACAGCGCTTAATTAAGTATCAATCTCCCACTAATTTTATCCAGCAAATTGAAACTGGAAAAAAATTCGCTGCTCTTGATTTTAACATTCAAAGTCGAGAGCAACGGGGCTGGTTGGAGACTACCTATCTCGACGAAAATCTCCGGATTGGACGAGGGAATAAAGATAGTGTATTTGTCCTCACCAAACCATGAATCCTGATCAAACTCCAGTTTCCCTGACTCGCTTATCCCAAGGACAGCTCAATCTTTTAGAAACCTGTCCTCGTAAATTTCAACTGATGTATGTGGATCAGTTCGGAAGTCCTGTTTCACCAGAACAACAAGAACGTCTGACGTGGGGAAGTTACTTTCACCTGTTGATGCAACAACGAGAACTCGGATTACCGATAGACTCGTTGCTGAAGGATAATCCCCAACTCAATCATTGGGTTACGGCGTTAATGGATGCAGCACCCGATGTATTTACCCGCAATTCTCAAACCTTTCGGGATGCTGAGCATTGTCGCACATTAAAGGTTCAAGGCTATTTACTAACGGTTATTTACGACTTATTTATTGAAGACGAAAAAAGCGCCCAAATTCTCGACTGGAAAACTTATCCTCTACCAACAAATCGTCATCGGTTAGCCAAAGATTGGCAAACTCGCTTATACCGATATATTTTGCTTCAAACCAGTGATTATTTACCCGAACAGATTTCAATGACGTACTGGTTTGTGAAGTCTAAACCCCGCCCCCAATGTCTTACTTTTGCCTACGATAGAGTACAACATGAAAAAACACAAGCGGATTTAACCGAGTTGCTCACTCGCTTATCAGGATGGTTACACCGCTATCAAAATGATCATATCCCGTTTCCCCAAGTGCCAATATCGGCGGGTAAATGCGATAACTGTAGCTTTGTGATACGCTGTCAGCGAACTGGGGAAAGTTCGGTTAGTGATAATGATTTATTACCCAATTTGGCTGATATTGAGGAAGTATCAATTTAAGTCATTCGTCATTCGTTAGGGAACTCTGAACCGGGAACAGAAGTAGCATACTATGTCTGGAATACCCTCCCCCATCTTCATCATCTTCTAGACACCTCTGCTACCCCGCACCCCTGCACCCTGCTTCCGCTACATCAACGGTGATTCCGGATAGTCGTTCGTTGATTAGTAGGTATAAACGTAAAGCCCTTTAACTTGACGAAGTATTGGGGTTTGAAGACTAGCGTAACTAAGGATGATCTAATGGTGCAGGATCTAATGGGTTAAACGATTGTAATCACTCTGTTTGAGAAATAAATGAGTATTGCATCTCGTCCAAATAATCATTAAACCAGGATTCAACTTCTACCTATTTCTATCCAGCTCTAAGTTTTTATAGAGGCTGGAATAAAGCTGTTTGTGAATTGGCAAGGGTTATAACTTCAATGATTACAACCAACATTTGGCTGGTCTTTAGTTTTTACCTGGTTTATGTAACAATTAGCATCCCACTCTTTTTTATGACATCTGGCGGCTGGATGTCAATCTTTTTCTACATCGCCTTTACGGGATTGTTCTACATTGCGACGACAATCTTTTTGTTCTTTAGTGCGACTGCCCGGACTGCAAAGAGACGAATGAAGGTGAAAATAAAGGGAAATTTTCTAATCAGAATTATTGCGCTGCAAACCTTTGTTATTCTGTTTAATTACGGAACCTGCGGCGATAATATCTGCTATCAAGGGTTCTTACCAAGTCTTTTGGAGGAAACAAATTTTCCAGTAATTTTCACGCCGCCATTTGTGGTCGTTTTGTTTGCCCTTTTGTTGTATTTGGGGTTTTTGTCAATGTTTTTATTGGATGTGGCTTAAGGGAACAGGGAACAGGGGGGAAATGAGAAGATTTTTCATGGTATAATAATTAGCCTGAGTTCATGGAAAATTGACAATAAAGAGATGAAAGGAGGAATCGGACAGTTGAGGAATAGCTTACTGTCTTTATTCCTGAAGTCAAACTGTCCATTATGCGATCGCGCCACTGATGCTGAATTGTGCCAATACTGTCAGCGTCAGTTACAACGCTGTCAACTGAAGCATCCGAGTCAATTCTGGCAAGGGGAGTTACCGATATTTGTCTGGGGAGATTATGGCGGCGCTCTCAAACGTGCGATCGCGGCGCTAAAATATGAGAATCACACTCAGCTAGCCCGTCCCCTGGGATTTTGGTTGGGTGAAACTTGGCTAAAATCGGCGGCGGCGCAGCAGAGTAAAAAATTAACCGTGATTCCGATTCCCATTCACCCCAGCAAGCGACAACAACGGGGATTTAATCAAGCTGAACTCCTTGCCCAGAGTTTTTGTCAATTTACAGGGTATAATTATCAGCCTCACGGTTTAGAACGTGTTCGCGAGACTCAAGCCCAGTTTGGCTTATCGGCAAAGGAGCGATCGCAAAATCTCACGGAGGCTTTTGCCGTGGGTAAGCGCTTTGGCAAACGTCCACCCCATTCACCTGTACTGATTTTAGACGATATTTACACCACAGGCGCAACAGCCCGTTCAGCCACGCAAGTGTTACGCCAGCAAGGAATCAGGGTTTATGGTATTGTTGCGATCGCCTCTTCTAAACAGGGACGATAGAGATGCAGATGCATTCGTAGGGGCGAAGCATTCGCGCCCAAATTGATCGGTTTTCTACCAAAGTTTCAACGCGAATGCTTCGCCCAACCCCCGGTTCACCAACCCCCGGTTCACCAACCCCCGGTTCACCAACCCCCGGTTCACCAACCCCCGGTTCACCAATGACGAATGACAAATGACCAATGACCAATGCCTAATCACTAAATATAGGGTTAACCTGAATGATGTATCCTTATATATAGGGTATAGGGGAAGAAGGGTAAATCTGGATTACTTGGGAATATCATTAGACCCGTCAGCTTATCATGAACGTGAGCGATCGCGCCCGTTATCAATAGCCCGATCCTATCGCCCCTTAACTGAATCCTTATCTGTGTAGGTTCTATGTCCTTCGTCGGTCTACATATTCACAGTGACTACAGCTTACTTGATGGCGCGTCCCAGCTACCGCAATTAGTGGATCGGGCGGTGGAATTGGGTATGAGTGCGATCGCACTGACGGATCATGGGGTAATGTACGGCGCGATCGAGTTGATTAAAGTCTGTCGGGGGAAAGGGATTAAGCCGATTATCGGCAATGAAATGTATGTGATTAATGGGGATATTCAGGATAAGACGAAGAAGAAACAGCGTAAATACCATCAAGTTGTCTTGGCGAAAAATACCCAAGGCTATAAAAATTTAGTCAAACTGACGACAATTTCTCATCTGAAAGGAATCCAAGGAATAGGAATTTTTCAGCGTCCTTGTATTAACAAAGAATTACTTAAACAGTACCGTGATGGATTAATCGTCACCAGTGGTTGTTTAGGCGGAGAAGTCCCCCAAGCGATTCTCAAGGGTGACGTGCAAAAAGCACGAGAACTTGCCAAATGGTATAAAGAGGTTTTTGCCGACGATTATTATCTAGAAATTCAAGATCATGGGTCGATTGAAGACCGGATTGTTAACGTAGAAATTGTTAAAATTGCCCGTGAATTAGAGATTAAAATCGTCGCGACGAATGACTCCCATTTTATCTCTTGTTACGATGTCGAAGCCCACGATGCCTTACTCTGTATGCAGACGAGTAAATTAATGGCAGAAGACAAGCGGATGCGCTACTCCGGCACCGAGTATCTCAAGTCCGCAGAGGAGATGGCACAGCTATTTCGGGATCATTTACCCTTCGGAGTGATCCAAGAGGCGATCGCGAATACTCTGGAGGTAGCTGAAAAGGTTAAACGTTACGACATTATGGGGGAACCGCGCATCCCCGATTACCCGGTTCCCAAGGGTCACAGCGCCGATAGTTACTTAGAAGAAGTCACTTGGAATGGACTATTAAATCGCATGGGATGCCGTTCTCGCAGTGACATTGATCCCGTCTATAAAGAACGGCTGGAATATGAGCTGAAAATGATGCAACAGATGGGATTTTCCACCTATTTTCTAGTCGTGTGGGATTATATTAAATATGCCAGAGATCAGAAAATTCCCGTGGGTCCGGGACGGGGTTCAGCAGCGGGTTCTTTAGTTGCCTATTCCCTGAAAATCACTAATATTGATCCAGTGCATCATGGGCTTTTATTTGAGCGCTTTCTCAATCCAGAACGGAAGTCTATGCCGGATATTGATACCGATTTCTGTATTGAACGCCGGGATGAGGTAATTGAGTATGTCACCCAGAAATATGGGGCAGATCGGGTGGCACAAATTATTACATTTAACCGGATGACCTCGAAAGCCGTATTAAAAGATGTCGCCAGGGTTTTGGGTGTTCCTTATGGGGAATCGGATCGGATGGCGAAAATGATTCCAGTTTCACGGGGAAAACCTACGAAGTTAAAGGTAATGATTTCTGAGGACACACCCTCACCAGAGTTTAGAGATGCTTACTTAAATAACCCCGAAGTTCAGCGCTGGCTGGATATGGCAATTCGGATTGAAGGAACCAATAAAACCTTTGGCGTTCACGCGGCGGGGGTGGTGATTTCTGCCGAACCTTTAGATGAAATTGTTCCCTTGCAGGTGAATAATGAGGGGGCAGTGATTACCCAGTATTTTATGGAAGACTTAGAATCTCTGGGACTGTTGAAGATGGATTTTCTAGGTCTTAAAAATTTAACCACGATTCAAAAAGCGGCGGAATTGATTCGCAAAAATAAAGATCTCACCTTAGATCTCGATCACTTACCCCTGGCTGAACGGAAGGCGTTTCAGATTTTGGCAAAGGGAAAATTGAATAAAATCCCGGATGATATAAAACTGACCTATCAGCTTTTAGAGAAAGGCGAGTTAGAGGGAATTTTTCAGTTAGAATCCTCTGGGATGCGCCAGGTGGTGCGGGAGCTAAAACCGTCGAGTATTGAAGATATTTCTTCGATTTTGGCATTGTATCGCCCCGGACCTTTGGATGCGGGTCTGATCCCTAAATTTATTAACCGGAAACACGGGAAAGAAAAAGTTGAGTACCAACATCCTCTATTAGAGCCAATTCTAAAAGAAACCTATGGTACGCTTTGTTATCAAGAGCAGATCATGAAAATGGCTCAGGATTTGGCGGGGTATTCCCTGGGTCAAGCGGATTTGCTAAGGCGTGCCATGGGAAAGAAGAAAGTTTCAGAAATGCAAAAACATCGAGACATTTTTATCGATGGTGCGGCAAAAAATGGTGTAGCGAAGCGAATTGCGGAAGAGTTATTCGAGCAGATGATACTATTTGCTGAATATTGCTTGAGTTATGACACGCAGATTCTCACGGTTGAATATGGCGCTGTGGCGATTGGGGAAATAGTAGAAAAGGGAATTGATTGTACGGTTTATAGTGTGGATGAGCATGGCTATGTTTACACCCAACCCATTGTACAATGGCATAATCGTGGTGAACAAGAGGTGTTTGAATATCTGTTAGATGATGGTTCGACAATTCGGGCGACAAAAGACCATAAGTTTATGACAGATAAGGGTCAAATGTTACCGATTGATCAGATATTTGAGCAAGAATTGGAGTTGAAGCAGGTGGAGGTATTGCAACCTGTTTTTTAAGTAGGAAAAAGGTAAATGACATTGCCTTAAACCTTGCTTGTGCCTTGACAAACCACCTAAGAGGTAAACGTCACTCTTGTCGGTTGGGTTGAGGTAATAAACATCGAGAAGCGCCACGTTAGGGACAATCGCGATTAGAAATAGTTCTATCGGGTAAAGTGGTATTACAGAATACTGCACCAGTTAAATCGGCATCTTGTAGGTTAGCACGACTCAGGTCAACATCCCAGAGGTTGGCTTCGCGCAAATCAGCATTCGTTAAAAAGCTATTACTCAAATTAGCACCTCTGAGGTAAGCGCCATTTAAATTTGCATTATTAAGTCTGGCATTACTCAGGTTAGCTTCTGTGAGATTAGCGGCTTGCAGATTAGCACCATTGAGTCGAGCATTATCCAGATTAGCACGTCTGAGATCAGCGCCTCTGAGTTCGGCTAAGGTGAGAATCGATTGAGACAGATTGGCTTCACTCAAGTTGGCTAAACTTAACAGCGTTTGGGTTAAGTTCGCACCAATGAGAGTAGCATTACTTAGGTTAGCCGCTTTGAAGTTGGCTTCTCTGAGATCTGCACCCCTGAGATCTGCACCACCCAGAAAGGCGCGAGTTAGATCAGCATTTTTTAAGTCAGCGTTACTGAGGTTGGCATTAATCAGGTCAGCATATTTGAGGTTAGCATCACTGAGAGTCGTTTGGGTGAGGTTGGCTTGACTCAAGTCGGCATACGTTAAAATACTTTGACTCAGGTTACTATTACTCAGATCGGCATTTGTCAAGTCACAGGTAGAACATTCGCCAGTATCTTGTAACTGTTTCAGATGGTCAGGATTTTCCGCGTTTAGGGGAGTGGCTGTCAAAAAGGGCGTTAGGAGTAAGAAGATCGGCAGAATGTTGAGTTTCATCTGATTGGTGATTAGGGATTCTTCCATGACACAACCACAAACCCAAGCCTATAGGTATTTTTCCCTAATCTGGGCAGAAGCGATCGCAAAAATTCAGCAATTTCACTGATTCTAACTCCTAGAGTAACGGATTATGCTTAAAAAGCAAGGACAAGGAAGCAAACTCTTAGTTGTAGATGCAGTTCCCTGGTAGCTATCTTTAGCTACCAGGATTTTCCTTTAGATTGCTTAATTTTTTAGACGCCTTGGTTCCGTGGGATCTGGTAAGTCTCTTCCTTTGAAGAATTATCCCGGCTCAAAAATCCCTATCCAGACTGAGGCGATCGCTAATTGTTATCGGTCAAAATAAAGCTAATTACTGAGAACTCACAGTTAGTCTACTCCTCTAGACTTATGCCTAAAGATACTTACCAACAATCACTCCAAGCTGCTACCGCCAGATATAACGCTTTATTATGCCAAAGCTATAGTCAACTCAGTTTGGAGGACAAAATGTTTCTTGAAAATTTCCGCTATTATAAACAAATGTCCTTGAATCAGGTGGTTCAAGCCTTAGACGCTCAACTGAAGCACATTCAAGGTAAGGATTATTGGAGTACCCGTCAAAATACTAAGCTATTTAATTTTAGTATCGACCGATAAGCTCCGAAAAAATATTATTTGAGCCAAGGGTCGGGGGAGAGGGCGACCGAGCAAATTGAGTGGATTGGTGTTTTTAATTAGGCTAAGCGGGTCGCCCCTAAAGTTTATTGTTTAGGGTGAGCCATTTATTTTCCAGCAATGTTATGGTATTACCCGCTCATCCCGATTATCAGGATATAATTATATTTAGAAGAATGATGATGTATTATTCAGTCCGTTTTAACGGACTTTAACTATGAGCCTTGAAATTGATTTCAAGGCGGTGTGACAGCGGGGTAATAAATCCAATCAATATGTTAACGGGATGTAAATTGATTAAAGATGGTGTGACATCGTGGTAATAAGTGCCAATCAATATGTTATCATTGGTGAAAATTAATTGAAGATGGTGTGACATCGTGGTAATAAGTATTACCCGCGCATCCGCCTGGGAATCAATTCCCAGGCTCATAGCCAAAGTCGTCTGAAGACGACTCAGCAATAATACCAGCTCATCCCGATTATCAGGATATAATTACATTTAGAAGAATGATGATGTATTATTCAGTCCGTTTTAACGGACTTTAACTATGAGCCTTGAAATTGATTTCAAGGC
>NZ_JBKHUP010000027.1:0-73805 GCF_046565525.1 Coleofasciculus sp.
TCTTGGGTAAGACTCTGGCTCCACCCCTAATAATCAAGGCAACCTTTTCACTCACAAGGGTGAACCTGAATCCTTACGTCTTATCAAACCCCTCCTCAACAAATCATTTTAGACATGGACGTCACCGATGACCAAGTTCATGGTGGTCAGGAAAGAGCATTTTTTAATACTTATTATAAAGGAGTTTGCTATGCTCCCTTGTATATTTATTGAATTAATGGATAGCGTTTTTTCTAAAGATGAAGACTTAGAAGATGTGAGAAAGTTAGTCCCCAACGCAACTTGGTTTCGCTCTATTTATTATCAAACTGAAAGGTCATGGAGTCGTCAAAGAAGAGTGGTTACTAAGGTTTCTTATGGCAGTAAAGGGTTAGAGCTTCGTCATGTGGTTACATCTTTACCTACTTCTCAAATTACACCTTCTCAACTTTATACTAAAAAATATTGTCCGAGAGGGGAGATGGAGAATCGGATTAAAGAACAGCAATTGGACTTATTTGCTGACCGAACTTCTACCCAAACCTTTCAAAGTAATCAACTCCGCCTGTGGCTATCTTCAATGGCGTATGTGTTAATGCAAGCATTTCGTTATCACGGTTTGAGAAAAACTTCTTTGTCCAAAGCAACTGTCGGAACAATTCGCCTCAATCTCCTTAAGTTAGGAGCGAGAATTATTGTTAGTGTGAGAAAAATTGTTATTGCCATATCCAGTTCTTGTCCCTATCAAGAGATTTTAGCGATCGCGCACTCAAGAATTCAAGCCATTCCCAATACGAGTTAAGTTTTTAGCTCTCGAAGATAACAATCATAGTTGTGAAAATGACTGAAGCTTTTTTCAGTCTATTTTGTCCTATAAATTTGCCAAGACTAACGCTCATTTTATCGAATGCGTCGGGTAAGGGTTAGCAATTTCAGGTTAATCTTGTTGGAGAATATGGAATTTTTCTATTCTGTGCATGAAAACTTCTACTTTTCCCCTTCAAATTAGCTTCTCAAATTAGTTTGTGAGAAATGCGGGTGGAGAACTTCGCCCTCCAGTGTGGGATTACCTTGCCCCAAGCGCAATTGGTGTATCAAACCTACGGCGAACTCAAACGCGATCGCGCCAAGCGCACTGCCGAAGGCAATCGCAGTAACGTTATTCTCTACCCCACATCCTACGGCGCACAGCATACAGACATCGACTGGCTAATTCGCCCTGACGGTATCCTCGACCCCACTCGCTGGTTTATTATCATTCCCAATATGTTCGGGAATGGACTGTCGAGTTCACCAAGCAACAGTAAGGCTAATTTTATTGGGTAATTTTAATCAAAGACATAGCCTTACCCCCCAATCAATAAGGGATAGAAAACGCCTATATCATACACGATCTTATACCTACGGATATGGATACGCCAGCTTTCTGAAGGGGAAATTGTTCGCGAATGTTTAACGCGAACATTATCCTCAACCCCCTCAACTTTTTTCCTAATCTTGTCCAGCCTTAGGCTGGTAGCCGTCAGACTTATATTCAGAAACTAAGTAGTCTTCATAAACCAAAAAAGACCAACAGCAACACTTATCGTAAGCATTTAGGTAGCCCATTGGTGAGACGGGCGTATTTGTTCGCGTCAACATGTAGCTAACATTATCCGCAACTCCCCTCCGCTTTTTTCCTAATCTTGTCCCGCCTTAGGTTGGTAGCCATTCTGGTTATGTTTGAGGAAACTATTAACAATGAGAAGTTATTACTAATTGAGGCAAAAATAGCTATATAACTTATCTGTGCTGTTTCCTCGACTTATTCAGCAAGCCCTAACTAATCCTGGTGGATCAATAGCTTCCAGATCCAGATTGGTGAAGGCTCTGTAGGCAGTGCCACAATCATCAACTATAACTCGGAAATGATGAGTAAATCGAGTCCAGTGAGTCTTGCTTTTATTTATCCCACGCCAAGTATGCTCGAATCCTGTACTCCCTTGCTGTTTAATTTTTTGATGTAAGTCGTATAGATCTTCAGGATACCAAAAGTCGGTCATCTTGCGCTGAACAATTTCTTCTGGGGTAGCATCCCATACTGTTGCTGCCATAGCTGGGGTAACTAAGAGTTGACGTTCGTCTCTTAGCCGAACTAACCCACCTTTGATGTTTGGTGTTTCGATAAACCGTGAGATTACATCAACGAGTGGGCGGGATAACTGGCATGTACCTATCCAGATTGATGGTGTCGCAATTAGGGGTTTATTCATGTTTTTTACGTTGTCTTTTTGGCTAATACTTATTAAATCTTTTTCGGCTAAAGATCTGGGAATGGAAAAGTGTTGGCAGCCACTTTTGTACCAAAAGATTTTGAGTTCATTATAGTCCCAAAGTTCCAATAAAGACGCAAGATTTTGGTAAAAGCTTCGGAGGATAACAGCCTTTTCTTTACTAGATATCCAAACATTGACCACATCCTCCTGAAAGTAAACTTGGCAGTCTTGGTCACAGACAGGCAATTCTTTTTTAAAGAGTTCGCTTGCACGAGACTCAACTATCACCTTCGCATCCCTGAGCAACTGACTCATCTAACTGTTCCTCTGTGTAATTATCTCCAAATGTTTGATTTTTAATTGCTATTAGCTCTATCGTTTTCCACAAAGTTCCATCAGGTTTATGGAGTACAGAACCCAGAGCAATTAATTCTTCCTCGTTAGCTTCCTCTCCAGCAAGGATTGCCTGTAAGCGTGTTGTCGATATAGCAGCAGCCGACGCTAACTGTTGGACATTGCAGTTTCGTCTAGTCAGTTCCTTTTGGACGAGAACACCAATTGTTACCGTCTCCGCCATATCCATAGTTCGTTCAGGTTGTTTGGACTCCTGAAAAATTTTTTCCTCCATCAGTCTTCCAGCTTTTGAGACAATTCTGACTAAGTCGGATAGCTCTAAGCTGTTCATCCACATCAACACTTGATCGACTGTTGTGACTGTTTCATCTGTAGATTTTGATAGACTGACTTGACTAACTGTTAGAGGTAATCGCAAGTATTCTTCTAGGCTTATTCCTCCATTTAGATAGATTTGTAGCTGCTCTGCTGTTGTACCTACATAAGCCGCTAATTTCTGTGTACTCTCTAGTCCTAAATTTCCTGATTCTCTTTCCCAAGCCCCCCAAGCTGAATAGGAGACGCCAACCTTGGGCGCAAACTGGCGTAAAGGTTCATCATCTCTTAGCTTTAAGCACAGCCTGGATAGGCGGTCTTTTCCTTCTACTGTGAGCAAAATTTTGACAAGTGTATAAATGTTATATTCAAACAGTACCATGCCTGATCCTGTGCGGTCAGACCCAGTTATGTGGTTGATTTATACACTTGTGTGTAATTTCTGCACAAAAATTATAGCATCAAGTCATGGAAGAGCGAAAAGAAATTTCCCAAAAACTCCTAAGCTGTGGTGCCTGAAAACAGAGCATCCCGCATTTCTCTCCAGTTTTGCCATCTGAGTCGTCGAAACCTTGACCTGGAGTAGGTTTCGAGCCCCCTTGACCGACTCGTAATTTTGACAGAGTGTTGAAAGCCTTATTCTACGGTCAATCTAGGTTGTATGGGACTTTGGGTAATTGTGGTGAGGAATCCGGGTAAGAAAAATCCAGGTAAAAAATGCAACTTGTAGGCGCGACAGCTTATCACTAACCTTATTGACTAATTTTTGATGGGTAGAAGAATACTCTTAAAATTGCTATTAAACAATTTTAAAAACAACTTGCCCCTCAAAATTAATACAACTAATCATTCGTTAATATAGACCATAATTCTATATGCTTTAATCGAGTTAATTGCGTTAACTTACCACGACCATGATTTCTAAATTCTCTCAAACGGTTGGCTCGCTACTAAGGACATTAAACTATCGACAATCAGCCGTATTGGACTTTGGTCGATCCGTTGTTCTTACCAGCGCAGTTATTGCCACACTGGTTATTGGGATTCGACAGATAGGAATCCTAGAGGCAGTGGAGCTAGGAGCGTTCGACCAGATGATGCGGTGGCGTCCAGATGAGCGCCCAGACGAGCGCTTACTAGTCGTCGCCATCACCGAAAAAGATATACAGGAAATTCAGCAAGCGACGCTGTCTGACCAAACCTTGAATCGACTCTTAGGGAAACTTCAAGAGTATCAACCCTTAGCCATAGGTTTGGATATTTTTAGAGATGTTCCTGTCGAAACAGGTCGCGCCGACTTAATCAAACGTTTTCAGCACAGCGATAACATCATTGCGGTATGCAAATCGGGGAGTGCTGAAAATCCTGGAGTTCCACCCCCACCCGGAATTCCAAAAGACCGAGTAGGATTTTCCGATCAAGTCATAGACACCGATGGAATTATCCGCCGCAGTCTGTTGTTCATCAGCTCTGCTCCCTCCAACACACCAGCCGATTCATCTGACGCTAACACAGATAGTCGATGTGATGATTCATCGGGTCACCTGTTATCCTTAGGTTTTCAGCTAGCACTTCGTTACTTACAAACGCTCTTAATCCAGCCAGAATTCACAACCGCCGATGAACTAAAGTTGGGTTCAACGGTATTTAGTCCCATCAAAGAGAATGATGGCGGCTACCAAAAGGCGGATGTAGGGGGGTATCAAATCCTGCTCAACTACCGCTCTTCTGAAACCGTTGCTAAGCAAGTGACGCTGACACAGGTACTTGAAGGTAAACTTGACCCCAATTGGATAAATGATCGCATTGTCTTAGTCGGTTATACTGCCCCAAGTAAAAAGGATGATTTTGCCACACCCTACAGTGCTGGTCAACAGGAAACATTTAAAATGCCAGGGGTTATTGTTCATGCCCAAATCGTGAGTCAAATTCTCAGCGCCGTTCTGGATGATCGACCCCTGTTTAGGTTTTGGACTGAGTGGGGTGAAATGTTTTGGATCGCCGGATGGTCTCTAGTCGGAGGAACGTTGGCTTGGCGCATTCGTCATCCAGTAGGCTTTTGCTTCGCTGGAATAGTAGCAATTGGGGGATTATTTGGGATTAGCGTTGTACTTTTCACCCAAGCTGTGTGGATACCGATCGCCGCGCCGACAATAGGTTTGATCGCTACAGCCGGGTGTGTAATCGTAGTCGATAGATTTGAGAAGGGAGGATACGCCAATAAAATTTACCAGGGTGTTCAGAAACTTTTTAAGATTGAAATTGATCAGGAAGAAAAAGCTCGTCAGTTAGCTGAATACGAGCGAATGATTAACCGAGTTCAACAATGGCAGGAGCAAGCGCAGGAGCTGGAGGTTCAGGAATCCTTACCGACTTCAGACCAGGGTTTGCAGCCGTTTAGTGACGTTGATGATGGGGAGGCATTTAACCAATCACCGGATAGTTTAGAGAACGACTACTTTGAGCAGTTGCAACAAAAAGCAAAAGCGCTGGAGAATCAGGAGAGTACCCAGCAGCTAATCCTAGAAATTACAGAGCAAGACGTGACGATACTTGAACGATACTGCCAGAAAACAGAGCGCAATAGAAATGATGTTTTGCGGGAGTTAATTCACTCACTTCAAGACGAGTAATCCTTTGGGGCGGGTTTAGTCATATCTCCCACCAAACAAGGGTTTTGGCTGAATTCCGGACAGTTATGCGATCGCACTTTTTCTGGTTTCAGTGCGTAATAGTTTTTCCCACGTCTAGTTTTGGCTGAATCCCGGACAGTCATGCGATCGCACTCTTTATGGTTTCAGTGCGTAATAGTTTTTCCCACGTCTAGTTTTGGCTGAATCCCTTGTCAGGTAAGCTTTTGTGTCCACCTACTTATAGCCAATTACCCACGAGCACAAATGGCGCCCAGTAATAGGGATGAGCGAACTTCTGATCCTGCAAAATCCTGAGTTGAGCAAGGCGCAGGGATTCAGCTTTTGTGGCTTGATGTTTGGCTAATTCCTCGTAAAATGTAGTCATTAGCAAGGCTGTGGCTTCGTCACTGACCACCCAAAGCGAGGCTAAGGTGCTGCGTGTCCCGGCTCGAACCGCAACTCCTGCTAACCCTAGAGCCGCCCTTTCATCCCCTTTGGCAGTTGTGCAAGCACTAAGGACGAGTAATTCAATCGGCTTAGTCCGAGTTCCCTGTTGAGTTCGCAGCAGATCATCTAAATCCTTTATGCTAATCTGGCTATCCCAGGACAGGATAAAGGTGTCATCAGCACTAGAACTAAACTGACCATGAGTGGCTAAGTGAACAATGGGGAAAGAAAAAGTCTCGATCGCCTGCTGAAAGTTTACCTTGGTGAATGAATCATTCAGTACGACTTGGCTCTCCATCTCAGTCTCGATCTGCTCTAATTCAAACAGAACGTTTGGTAGAGGTTGGAACCCTAAACGAGCTTCACTTAATCCAAAGGCGAGAACTTTTAGCGTTTCCTGGGTTAAAGGTTGAGGGTCTACTAATTGCAGACTCGGCGCGATCGCGACGCTATACGTCTCAATCAGGTAGCGCTCGCCATCATGTAGGGCTGAAAGTGGCAGGTTCCGGATCGCTCCGTCGGGAACAAAAACTAAGGTTTTCACGCCACTGGCGGCTAGTTCGGCTTCAACGGGGCGGATTAACCAGTTGTACAGTTTTTGTGCAGGGCTTAATATGTTTTTTGAAGACAACTGGAGACGGCGGATCGTCGCCGCATTCAGCAAACTCTGTATAGTCTGCTCGATTTGCTCTTTTGGCAAGAACGTGGTGTATTGACGCAGGGGTTTCCCCGGTAGTGTGACAATGACTTCCAAGCGATCGCTTAAAATAATCGGATAAAAAACGGCGGCTGTCTGGTCAAGTTGGTCGATTTGAATCGGTTTTGCATTTAGGCAAGCATCCCGAAAGAAGTTGTCTAACTCTGCCAATTGTAAGGATTCAATAACTTCCCGTGCTTTAATCAAGTTGGCTTGCTCTGGTGCTGCGCCCGGTTGCAACAGTAGTCCGACTAGCTCCCGGTACACCGGTTCTACACTCTCTCGAAACGAAAATTGAACGTCTGAGCTAACGGCGACTAAATCACTGCGTAAAGACTGGAGGGTGTTAACCGCTTGAGAGTAAGCGGCGATCGCGCCTTCTCGATTTCCGGTGGCTTGGAGCAGCCTTCCCAGTTGCCATTGCCAGCGATAGGCAATATCAGATGCATTAATCCCTTGTGCCAAAAGCAGAGCGTTCTCAGTCAATTCTTGGGCATAGTTCCACTGTTTATTCTGCTCGTACAGCCCACCCAAATTTCCCAACGCATAAGCCAATGTTCGTTTATCGTTTAAACGCTGAGCCTGTTGAACGGCGGTGGCTAAAAGTTGAGCAATTTCCCCATGACTTGCAGCGAAAACTTCTCCCTCTCGCTGTTGAGCCATCTTCATCAGACTCTGAGCCAGATTAATTCGAGCATTAACGGCTGTCCGAGACAGGGGTAACTGAGTCAGATTGGCACGAATTTGAGGTACTAATTCCAGAGCCTTTGACTCCTGTTTCTGATCAACTAAAAGACTCAGTTGATTAACTTGTGCTTGAATCTGAAGAGCAGGTGAGGGAGATGCGGCGGCGGCGCGTTGATAGAAATCCAAAGCCGCTTTGAATTGTTGCTGTAATCGAGCGGTATTCCCTAAACTTAGGAGTGTCGAAGCCGCAGACTCAGGTGCTGGTATTTTTTGGGCAATAGATAAACTTTGTTTCAAGACGTTATCGGCTTGCTCTAAATCACCGACTGCTTGCAACGCATTACCTAAACTCTGAAGTCCTTGAGCTTTGAGCCGAGTATCTGGCTGTTGTTGGAAGCTCGCATTAACCTGCTCTAAGGTACGAAGGGCTTCACGATAGAGCCCCAGGCGTCGTTGAGCTTGGGTTTGATTAATCTGGCTTCGGGTTGCGCCACTGATATCCCCGATTTGGTTATAGATATCGGCAGCATTTTGCCAGGTTGCTAGGGCTTGTTCTGGATCACCACGGGAGAGTTGCAATTTTCCCTGTACTTCTAATGTTTCGGCTAAGAGTTTTGTTTGGTCTCCACTCTTTGATCGCCCTTTAAGGTGATCAAGACTGTCTGTAATTGCCTCAGTAGCGGCGTCCCATTCTCCGGTTTGCTGGTAAATCAAGGAGAGATTCCTTAAAATCCTGGCTTGACCGAGTTGATCGCCTTGGGCGGTATAATCGGCATTAAGTTGTTTCAATAGGGCGATGGCTTGGGAGAATTGTCCTGTTTTATAGAGTTGCTCCGCTTGTTGTTCTAAAGCATTTTTGTTTAATTCGGCGATTGGATGCCCTTGGGATACGGAACTAGAGGCGATAATTTCTGCACTTGGAGTCTGTGGGGCGGTGTGGAAATACGACAGCGACATGGCTGGCGCCCTTCCCAGCCAGATAACGCCAATAAACGATAATAGTCCTAAGGTAAGGATTGACAAATTTTTAAGTTTCATAACAGTTATCAGTTATCAGTTATCAGTTATCAGTTATCAGTTATCAGTTATCAGTGACGATTTCCAGCTTTTAGGTTAATGTCCACCGACTTAAAATACTTTGTATTCCAACCGGAAAGATAAGCCATTTTCTTGCCAGGTATCTTTACTTCCAGGTAGGTCAATTAAAGGGATACCCCAATCGAATCGGGCGGTCAATTTATCTCCGGTTCTCCATAACAAACCCAATCCCGCAGCCGCCAGGGTGTTGGGGTTTGGATTGGCTCTACCGGAACTATTCCAAGTCGTGCCAATTTCCACAAAGGGAGTCACTTGGAGAATACTGTTCCACTCAGGGATACGAGCGATGGGGATGCGGACTTCGGCGGAGGTGAATAAACCATTATCTGAGAGTAAAGCGTCCTGACGATAACCTCGAACACTATCTATTCCGCCCAAGCCAAATTGTTCGATGGGAACTAAGGCGTCATTGGATAGTTGTATATCTGACCTGAATAAAAGGATAGTGTCGGGTGCTAAAAGGCGCAAATACTGTGCCTGACCCCGCCAACTGAAAAATTGACTATCCGGCGATTTTTCATTTATAGTGGCATTTAAAGCACCAATCCCCAGGCTGAATTGCGATCGCAAGGCGAAGACTTCTGTACTTCCCCGATTGATCCATTCCTGAAAAAACTCAATGGCTGAAATTCTGGTTTCACCTTGCTCGTTTGCTCCCGGAGATAAGCGGAACCCTTCGCCCAGCAGTGAGGTGTCGCTCTCACGTCTAACCGCCGACAGCCCTAAGGCAAATTCTTGGGTAGGAGTGTCAATTAGGGGCTGACGGTAGGTAATCTGATAGTCGCGGGCGTTTGACTCGATATCGACTTGGTTGAAGGGTGCTTCGATGACGTGGCTGCTTGAGCGACGGTAGGAGAGTTTGAACGTACTGTTTCTGGCGTTAATTGGGATGGTGTAGCTAGCTTCATCGAGGGAGTTGCTGCCGTCGGTGTTGGTATAGCCAAGGATGAGGGAGTCGCCGAATCCGAAAAGATTGCCTTGCTCAAGTGTAACGTGACGCCGCACTGTGCCAACGCTGGGAGAGCGTCCGTTATCGACCCTGAGAATGGCTGAAAAGGAGGGAGCTTCTTCAACGGCAACTCTTAATACACTAGTACCCGTCTTTGACCCAGCGGCTAACTCAGCCGACACATTTTCAACTAGGGGGTTGAGTTGAAGCAGTTGCAGGGTTTCTACCAACTGATTGACTTGTAAGGGGGTTGGGGTAGCTCTGGCAAGACGCGATCGCACATAATTAGAGTTGAGTCGTCTTGTTCCGGTCACCTCAATCCTCTCCACTTCCCCTTCAATCACTTCGATGGTGACAACGCCATTGTTTAGCGCTTGCGGGGGAATAAAGGCGCCACTGGTAATATAGCCCCGTTGAATGTAAAGCTCGGCGATCGCATCTTGAACTTGCATCAGTTGAGCAAACGCGATCGGGCGTTGGCTAAACGGGGCAGTCACCGCCGCGAGTTCCTCTGGACTGAAGACAGTACTGCCAATGACTTCAAATCTCTCAACCGTAATTGTACCGGGAATATTATCTGGCAAAAGTGGGGGGGCGATCGTTGGAGGAGAAGCTGGCGGTTGCAGCAACTCGTCTGGGGAGGGTAGCAGTTCAGGTTCCGGTAACGCCGGGGGCTGGGGTTCTACGGGGTTAATCCCAGGAGTCGGTGAGCCCTGGGAACGAAACTCAACACCCTTGGTTGGTTTGAAGGTTTTGTGCCAACCTGACAGGCTGTCACTAAGGTTCTGGTGCTGCACCCTTACCAGAGCATCCCCTACCTGATTGGCAGTCAGTGATATCTCGGGTTGTAACGTCGTATCCGCGACTTCTCCCATGTTGGCGCTAACGGGTGACGCCACTGGGCTTAAAGCAAGAATGATAGCTATAGAAGAATAACGCATCTGGAAAACCCATTTATCCTGCTTACTTCTCACGGCATTTGGCTGATTAAAGTTTTACCCTTCACGCAAGCTAACGCGGACATGGCGAATGAATTAACTCTCTATCTTTCCCAAATGGGGCGCGACTATAGGGGCGGGTTTTACTCATCCGTGTCAACTTAAGCCACCATCCTAATTTTCAGCTAGGGTGTACCAGCTCCCCCAGCTCCCCCAGCTCCCCCAGCTTCCTCAGCTCCCTCTAGATGGAACACAACCGGGGTGAGTCAAGGCAGGCTTCTGCGGTGTAACAGTAGGCGCGGCGTCAGTCAGGATAACTGTTCCATCAGCCGTAACAAACCAGCCTTGTATTTGCCGAATCACCCGATTTTTAGGTTGTCCACTGTCGATTGATGGCGGATGACTCACCCCTCCAGACGACACCTCAGTACTCGGTCGAGACCACTCCACCACCACAACTTCATCAGTCAGCGGGTCATTAGGACTGGTGGGTAAACCCCCGCGTCCACTGATGACAAAGGAACTGCCGGCAAGTTTCGGTGTACAGAGATTTTGTGCAACTAAGCCTTCGACATCAACGACGGTTGTTGATAATTCGACTAATCCAGAACTAGGATCAACATCAGGTGTGTTAATTTCCACGATGCCGCTGAATTCGGCGCCCAAGTTTGAACTGGCAGTGATGTCGCTTTCTCTTGTAAGTTGGGGACGGAACTGAGTGCCGAAGATGCCTTGTGCATTGACGATGACGCGCCCACCTTGACTATTAGTGGCATTAGCCGTAATGTCGCTATTGTCGAGGGCGACTAAGGTATCGGTGTTCAGGGTGATATTACCACCTGCGCTAAGTCCGGTGGCGTTAGTGGTGATTGCACTCCGTCGGCGCATCTGGATGTCTTGGGAATCCAGGGTAACATTTCCCTTGTCTCCTCCGGCGGCATCGGCTGTAATCACCCCTTGATTTTCGAGTCGGATTGTGGCAGCCTCTATCTCAAGGTTGCCCGCAGGACCCGTTCCCGGCGGCGCCAGGTTGCGGCTTTGGAAGTTACTGACACTGAGTAATGCCCCATCCCGGACAATTAACCTAGGAGTAGTAATCCTCAAATCGCCCCCTGCTCCATCACCGACAATCGCCGAGGCAAACAAGCCGCTGACAGAATTGGCTGACGTACCTATTATTTCCACCGACTCCTCGGCGTTCACACTCAAGTTTCCCCCAGAACCTTGACTAATCGTCGCACTGGCGGCTTGGGCGCCATCCCGGATAATCAACCGTCCTGTATTAATCGTCAAGTTACCCGCATTTCCACTCCCTCGAGTCGCCGTCGATAAACTCGTGGGAAAGCCATTTGGGTTTGTGCCAGTTAGCTCCACAGAGCGCGAAGCGTTTATAGTCAAATTTCCCCCACGACCCGCACCAGAGGTTTCACTATTGACTGTTGCCCCATCCCGGATAATGAATTGCTCGGTGTTAATGGTTAAATTCCCCGCATCTCCAGTGGCGGCAAAACTACTGCTGCTAAATAAACCACTGGAAAACAGGTCAGGAATTGAGACTCCAATCAGTTCTACGGACTGCGAAGCATTCACGCTGAGAATACCCGCACTGCCGGAACCAGCCGTACCGGATGAGACTTGCGCCCCATCCCGCAGCCGCAACCGCTCTGTGGTCAGGGTCACGCCACCGCCCTTTCCAGCCGTTGTTGTACCAGAAAACAAGAAGCTAGGAAGACCATTGAGAGGATTTGTCCCACTCAACTCGATTAACTCTGAGGCAGTAATGGTTACGTTCTCGCCGTTTCCGATTCCCAGGTTGGTTGCCACGAGTCCTGAACCGTCGGTGAGGGTGACGCGCCGTCCTTGTACCTGAATCCTTCCAGGTGTCGGACCACTGGTATTAATGGCAGCCCCCTGGGACAGCAGGATATCTTGGAAATTTGCCACGCCTTGATAGTTCAATGCCCAGCCCGGGTTTGTTGGGGTAAGGGTTACTAGCCCCTCCTGTACACTTCCCAACTCCAGACTTCCGCCTTGTGCAGTTAGATTTCCGCCAGAAAGGGCTATCTCACCGCCCACTAATGCTAAGGTTTGATTCGCCTGTACTTCAAGACCTTTTCCATCTACCCCAATGAAGACAAAGGTTTGGGGATCAATGATGACTTGGTTGCCCAACCCCTGCACTTGAATCCTTCCCGGATTGGCTCCATATTGTAACCCCAAGGGAACATTAATCGTTAGTAAGGGTAGGGTCTGGGGGTTGGTGGTACTAAATTCTAGACCATCGCCAAATTGGATGCTATTCGCCGTACTGCCAATAAATGAACCTCTGAGGTCGAGTTGAGAGCCTGCACCAAAGATAATCCCATTGGGGTTAATTAAAAACAGGTCAGCGTTGCCTAAAACTCCCAAGGTTCCCAGGATATTAGAAGCATTTGCCCCAGTGACTCGCGTGAGAATCCGCTCAATTCCTGTGGGATTGGAGAAATAAACTCCCCTGCCTTCCCCGACATTAAATTGTCCAAAACTGTGGAACAGGTTAGCATCTCTGGTTGCTCCGCCATCAATTTGGTCACTCGTTACACCATTGATATCGACATTAGGAGTAACGACTGAGCTTTCGTTGCCGAGAGTGGAATCGGGGATGAGCTGTGCTGAGGTAGTATCTGTGATTAGCAGCGCTCCACCAAGGATGAAAAAACTGCTCCACAATAAAGGAGAACAATTCCAAAAAAAGCTATCGGTTTTCATGACTAACCGCTTTATTTATATGAACACGGGCGACGGTTTCTCAAAAGGTTTCTTCTCCGGCGGCGCCTTCCACTCCCAGGGGGGTCCTGGTGGTTTGGGTGGCTTAAAGCCACATCCACCAGCGACTAGCTCTAGCTCTTGTTCGCTGAGTTCATCGTCATCCAATTCATCCGAGTTACGTTGTGCTTGCTCTTGGTCATAATGATGTAGCCTTTCTAAATCCGCTACTGTCAATTCGTACCCTTGACGGACAGCGATTTCGACGAAGCTTTCTGGGCTAATCGCCGCTTTGAGTTGCTTAAAAAGCCTCTGATCCGAGTTGGCAGCCATAAACAGTTCATCTATGACTTGCTGCGCTTTTTGTAGTTGTAATTCTTCCGCTGATACGTCTAATGCTTTAAATGACTGGATATTTAATTTTGACATAAAAACCTCCTAGGTATCGAGTAACTGCTTAGTTAGGATTCATCCAAAAAGCTCTGTCATTAGGGCAATTAGGATCATCTAGCCAGCTGGGTCCTGATTTTGGTGGCTTAAAGCCATTACCACCAGCGACTAGCTCTAACTCTTGTTCACTGAGTTCATCATCCTCATCACTGTTAAAGGTTAATAAGTATTCGGCTTTGAGTGCTTGGATCTCTGGCTGTAACATAAGTCTTTTCTGGTTATGGGGGTAAATTCCTCAAGCTATGCCACTGTTAAGCTCACCAAGGCCCTTTAGCAGGGCGATTAAAACCACTCGGAACCGGAACAGGAGGCGGAGTAGGAACTGTTAACCCTAAAGCACGACCACCAGCGACTAGCTCTAGCTCTTGTTCGCTGAGTTCATCATCATCCAACTCATCCGAGTTACTTTGTTCCGCCTTTTGGTCATAATGATGTAGCCTTTCTAAGTCCGCTACTGTCAATTCGTACCCTTGACGGACAGCGATTTCGACCAAGTTTTCTGGGCTAATCGCCGCTTCAAGTTGCTTTTGGAGCTTCTCATCCGAGTTGGCAGTCATAAACAGTTCATCTATGACTTGCTGCGCTTTTTGTAGTTGTAATTCTTCCGCTGATACGTCTTCAGCTTTAAATGACTGAATATTTAATTGTGACATAAAAACCTCCGGTAGCATGTCAGTTTTGCACAACATATTCTCGTAGGTTGGGTAGAGCGTAAGCGTTACCAAACTCCAGGGAGAGCATGTTGGGTTACTCTACCCTTCGGGAACGCCAAAGCCGAACGAGAAGGCTGACGCTCCTTACGTCGCTATCGCTTTGCGTCACGCCTACGTTCCAAGAGCCCAACCTACAAAGGTGACATGCTCTGGATATTTAAATGTGACATAAAAACCTCCTAGGTATCGGGCAACTGCTTAGTTATGATTAATCCATGCCAGCTCTGTCATTAGAGCGATTAGGATCATCTAGCCAGCTGGGTCCTGATTTTGGTGGATCAAAGCCATTACCACCAGCGATTAGCTCTAACTCTTGTTCACTGAGTTCATCATCCTCATCACTGTTAAAGGTTGATAAGTTTTCAGCTTTGAGTGCTGGGATCTCTGGCTGTAACATAAGTATCTTCTGGTTATGGGGGTAAATTCCTCAAGCTATGCCACTGTAAAGCTTACCAAGGCGACCAAGGAACAGGAGACCCTTGAGGTTTAGGATGGGGATTAAAACCATTCGGAACCGGAACAGGAGGCGGAGCTGCGAACCCTGAAGCACCACCACCAGCGACTAGCTCTAGCTCTTGTTCGCTGAGTTCATCGTCATCCAACTCATCCGAGTTACTTTGTTCCGCCTTTTGGTCATAATCATGTAGCATTTCTAAGTCCGCTACTGTCAATTCGTACCCTTGACTGGCAGCAATTTCGACCAAGCTTTCTGGGCTAATCGCCGCTTCAAGTTGCTTTTTGAGCTTCTCATCCGAGTTAGCAGCCATAAACAGTTCATCTATGACTTGCTGCGCTTTTTGTAACCGTAATTCCTCGGCTGATACGTCTAATGCTTTAAATGACTGAATATTTAACTGTGACATAAAAACATCCTAGGTATCGAGGGTGAATCTGGCTGTGAGAGTTAACCAACTTGCATTTATACCGCTTTACTCCTGTCGCCTTTGCCACAATAAGCGTCGCCTTTAAGCGAACCCTCGTCTGGCGGGAATAGCGAAACCACTAGAAGACAACTCCATTCGCTGATTTTCGGGTAAGGCTGTCTAAATACATTACATAACTATCTACTATACAGTTGTCTTGTAAGATTATACACATTTGTGTTTAAAATATATACAAATACAATTGTGCAAATTAGTTTTGATGACTAATTGCAGTCATTAGTGTTTTCAAGTCAGGAATAAAAGAGTAATTTTCAAAATTGATTTTGATGGCTGAATAGAAAGATAAGCCAGCGCTGTAGTCTTCGACTGCACCATCAAACTTCAATCCTCAAACCGCCGTTTTATCTATAGAGTAGGTGTCAATTAGCCGTGATGAATCAAAAGCACCGAGTCCAATTAAGCCAAACGGAAAAGCAAGAGCTAATCAAACTGACAAAAAAAGGCAAAATATCAGCCCGAAAGCTACGCCGCGCCCAAATCTTACTCCTAACGGATGCTGGACATAAAGACGAAGAAATCGCCACTATGCTGCACTTGGGGGTAGCAACAGTAGAGCGCACCCGTAGGAAATTTGTGGAGGGGGGTTTAGACTTTGCTTTAAACGAACGCCCTCGTCCAGGGGCAGTTAAGAAATTAGACAGAAAAGCCGAAGAGTTCTTAATCGCTACCGCTTCCAGTAACCCGCCACCTGGAAATGACTGTTGGACAACGCAATTGCTCGCTGAAAAGTTAGTACAACTTCAGTTGGTGGAGAGCATCAGCGCTGAAACGGTGCGCCTCCTGCTAAAAAAGAGAGCGTTAAACGGTGACTCTAAGAACAAGGACTAATGGCAAAAATAAGCCGAGTTGGCCATCAAAATTAATTGGGTGTAACACTAGAAGAAATCAGAGGTTTTTGGGAAATTGTATCCAGTCCAACAGACTCTAACAGTTCTGCCCAATCCGACGCGATCGCAGTATCATTGGGAGCAGAACGACGTAGCTGAGCGAGGCTATTGAGGCAGTCATACCAAATCCCAGCTTCCGCATAAATGGCGGCGCGATCGCGGGGTGACGCATTTTCCAACTCAGCCACCAAGTTTGGGCTAGGTTCAACCCGTTCTATCTGTCCCTCAACATAAGGCTCATTGGTCATATCTTGACAAATCACAAAGAAATGCCAAGTATACATCTTTCCCACCTCTAACGCTGGCAAAGTTCCGTTATCTGGGAGTGGGACGCTAACAATTCCGGAATGACCCGGAAGCGTAACAGTTGTTTCATAGATTATCTCATCCTTGTCAGCCTCTTTCAGGTAAAACTCGGCTTGCTTGGCAGTATTTTCAGGGAGATACACCAAAATCGTGGGATGCTCTGCCACAGTTCGCACTGGCTCTGTTGGAGGCAGCAAAGCGACCATCTGTTCATCGCTAGAGTTGCCACAGCTATTTGGTACTACCGCTGCTTCTGTGCCTCCTCGCACTGCCGCTGATTCGCGGCGACGAGGTTTTCCTGTAGTGGGAAACCGTATTGATTGAGCGTGGAGAGTCGGAGACTTCTCTACCTGATTCTCAGGAAAGTGGGTTGGAGGAGTGCTGATTTTCCAGGGAGCAAGCTCCTCTTGATTGAGCGATCGCCCCTGAGCCAGCATGGGGAAACTACTCGTGGTCAATAGCTCTACAAATAACGCCACGAGTGCCATGCGATGTAAAGAAAACTTATTACTTAGCATTTTTCTGTCAGACCTCTTACACGGTTAATTTTTGTTGCATCGCTGTAGTGTTTGTGACCCTTTTAGTTGCTTTTTGGGCAAAAGGTCTTGTTGTGGGCGTGCAACATTCAACTCAGGGTCGGTAGCCACTGGCTATAGTCCAACCGCCCTGAAAATTTATTCTTGTCACATACTGAAAAAACTTGCTCATCTTTATTATATTATTAACACATATACGCCTAAGTGTGCGATGATTATTAGAGGAATACCAGAGTAAAAAAATCCAATAATTTTCCATATTGATTCTGATGGGTTAGTTAGTTTGATCAGGCTTTAATAGCAATAAGATTATAGTTTCGCCACCCATCAAAACTTCAGCAATAGACCCCAAAAGCAGAGGGTTAAAGGAGCGTTATGTCGAAAATTGTCTCTGTTCATTCATTTCGAGGTGGAACTGGGAAGTCGAACACCACTGCCAATGTCGCGGTTACCATAGCCAGCCAGGGACTACGGGTGGGGATTATCGATACGGATATCCAGTCGCCAGGGATTCACGTTCTTTTTGGCATAGACCAAACCAAGCTAAACCGAACTCTGAATGATTACCTGTGGAATCGCTGCGGAGTTGAAGAGGCGGCTTATGATGTCAGTCCTCCTGAGGTGAGCAAGAATCAGGGCAAGTTATTTCTGATTCCATCCAGCATGAATGTCGGTGAAATTAGCCGTATCCTGCGGGAGGGATACAACGTAGCCTTGCTCAATAATGGGTTTAAAAAGCTAGTTAGCTCTTTAGAGTTAGACTACTTATTTATTGATACTCATCCTGGAATTAACGAAGAAACCCTACTGTCCCTGACGATCTCCAACATCCTGCTGATCATTTTGCGTCCAGATCGTCAAGACTTTCAAGGGACGGCTGTAACTGTCGATGTGGCTCGTAAGTTGAACGTCGCTAAGCTACTTCTAGTAGTTAACAGAGTACCGCAGAAGTTCGAGCTCAACTCAGTCCGGCAACAAGTAGAAACAACCTATAAGGCAACAGTAGCAGGAGTCTTGCCTAACTGTGAAGAAATGATGGAGTTGCAGAGCAGTGACTTGTTCTGCCTGCGTTACCCAGACCATTATATTTCTAAAGAAATACGCGGAATTGTGGATCATATTTATGAGAAACCTAAGAGTGTGGGGGGACTCAAAAAATTGTTTGGTCGATGAGACGCGATCGCCTTTCCAAACACAGAAGCAAAAATCTATCAATCAAAAGTGAAAAATTCATCAATTCATTCTCGCCTAGCTCGGTTATTATTAGTTGGTACGATGAATTTGGTTCAACAAAATATTTCCCCAGGATGGACGAATGAACAATAACCAATGACCAATTTACAACCCGAACTGGTCAAAATTGTCGAGCAGGCTTGCAGCCTTACAGAGCGTTTAGTCACTGGTGAAATATCCAGTAATCCTTCTGATTCGGATACTTGTGTTAATTCCAGACTTGAAAAGTGGTGTCAAACTGCTGCACAAGGAGACCTAGAAAAATTTCAGAAGCGGCTTGCTTGGGATAACATAAATCTCAGCACGGTTAGCCGTCTTCTGGGTCATGTTTCCCTCAGCGGTACTCAGAATTTACCGGACTGGGTAGAAACCTTCCAAGTCGGCATTGAAGCAGCCGCATCAATTTCAATAGAAACTCTAGAAACGGGAGAAATCTATAGTTTTCTAAACTCCCAGAATCCGATTCCCTTTGAAGAAACTTTTCTACCCTTTATTAAAGTTGCCAGAGATAAATTAATTGCCCTAACTGGCGATAGTTACCCTAACTTGACAGCAGCAGCTTGTGCCAACCTTGAGCGGAGTCTTTTAGTCTCACTATCCAGTCTGTGTTCATCCTCAATGGAATTGAAATTCTCAGCATTTCGGGCGAAGCGACAATCCGCTCTATCTCGATTACTGGGACAATTACAAAATAGTTATACCAACACTCATTATCGAGCATTTATCCAACAGATGCTCAAAAATGGGGGACTACTGGCATTTTTTCAAGACTACCCTGTCTTGGCTCGATTAGTGGCAACGGTAACAGACTTTTGGGTGGATGCCACAGGGGAATTTATCCAGCGATTAACAGCAGACTGGTCAGACATTCAGCAAACGTTCCAGCCAGACATTGAATTAGGTCAGGTCGATAGCATCAACCCCTGTAAAAGTGATCCTCACAATCAGGGAAGATCTGTGATCGAGGTGGGCTTTGCATCGGGTTTGAAGCTGATATACAAACCTAAAGACTTAGGCTTGGATGTGGCTTATTTTAACGTCCTGAACTGGTGTAATCAGCATTTTATCGAGTCGCCAGGTTTCGCGTCTCTACAACCGTTTAAATTACTCAAAGTCCTAAATCGCGCCACTTATGGTTGGGTGGAGTTTGTCGAGTATTTGCCTTGTCAAAACCAAGCAGAAATCAAATGCTATTACCAGCGGGCTGGTCAATTGCTATGTTTGCTGTATGTTTTGGGGGCAAATGACTGCCACCAGGAAAACTTAATTGCCTGCGGTGAACACCCCGTTTTGGTGGATTTGGAAACGTTGATGCACCACCCATTCCGGGAAATTGCAGGTCAAGCCAGGAAAGAGGGAGCAGAGGCTTTATCCCTGGCGCAGCGGCGATTGATGGATTCCGTGATGCGGACGGGTTTATTGCCCCATTGGCATCTGGGGTCAGATCGACGAACAGCTTATGACCTAAGTGGCTTGGGAGGATTTGGCAATCAGGAAACATCCTATCAGATGCCGAAGTGGGAGAACATTAACACCGATGGCATGGTTTTGATTCATGAAACTGCCAAAATGTCAAGTCAAACCAATGCACCCTCGCTGGAAGGGGTTATACAAGCCCCAAACGAGTATGTTAACGAACTCGTGGATGGCTTTGAGCATAATTATCGGTTTTTGGTCGTACACCGGGAGGAACTCCTGGCAACGGATAGCCCCCTGGCAGCTTTATCCCATCAGCGAGTGCGTTGTCTATTTCGTCCTACCCAGGTTTATGCGTCTGTACTGCAAAAATCGCTGCATCCTCAATATCTGCGGGATGGTGTAGATCACAGCATTGAACTGGAGGTTCTGTGCAGACCTTTTCTGGGGACCGATTTAAAGCATCCTTGGTGGAGGATTCTCAAGGCAGAACTACAGACGCTGGAACAGTTAGACATCCCTTATTTTGCCGCTGATTCAGATAGCGATGCCTTGCCAGTTGTGAAGAGTGAAATGATTGTGCAATGCTTCGCACAACCCAGTTATACCCAGATGATTGCTAATATCCAGCGCCTCAATCAGGAGGATTTAGCTCAACAAGTTGCCATCATCCGGAGTTCTTTATATTTATTGGTCGTTGGTGAACCAGGTGCCGCCTCTGATATAAAAGTGCCTGCAACCTCTGTTCTGGATGATGACATTTCCCCCATTTCTCAGGAAGAATCGGTGCAGCAGGCAATACACATCGCCCAAGATTTGCAGCGACGAGCCATTCAAGCTGATGATGGTAGTGCTACCTGGATTGGACTCGGTTTCTTACCCCAGGTAAATCGTTTTCAACTCCAGCCAATCGGGAATAGTTTATATGACGGTTGCTCTGGAATAGCCTTATTCTTAGGCGCATTGACGAAAATAACTGGCGACAATGAGTGGCGTGATTTGTGTCTGGGAGCTTTACAACCCCTCCGCAGGATTTTGCCGGATTCTGACCCTGAGTCGCGGCAAAAACTTACCCGACTGGGTATTGGGGGTGCCGCCGGATTAGGGTCTATTGTTTACTCACTGGTGCGAATCAGTCAGTTTCTAGAGGATAGAACTCTGTTGGCAGATGCCAAACAAGCCGCTTGTTTAATCACACGCGATCGCATTGCGGCTGATCAGCAATTTGACCTTGTGGCTGGAGCGGCGGGAGCGATTCTCGGCTTACTCACGTTGTATCAGGTAACGGCTGATTCGGGTATTCTAGGTCAAGCCACCCGCTGTGGTGAGCATCTGCTCAATCATCGGGTGATCAGCGAAACGGGTTGCAAAACTTGGGCAACTGGAGCTGAAAAGCCATTAACAGGATTTTCCCACGGCGCTGCGGGTATTGCCTATGCCTTACTGCGCTTGTACGAAGTGACTCAAGAGGTCGTTTTTCGGGAAGCCGCTGAGGATGCGATCGCTTACGAACGCCATCTCTTTTCTCCCACTGAGGGAAATTGGCTCGACTTGCGGTCTTATGCCCTGATTGATGGCAAGCCAACCTATATGACTAGCTGGTGTCATGGCGCTCCTGGCATTGGTTTAGCGCGTTTGGGGAGTTTGGCTAGTTTGGATACAGCAGACATCCGAGCAGAGATTGCGATCGCCTTAGATACTACCCTACAGTTTAGCTGGCAAACTATAGACCACCCCTGCTGTGGAAATTGTGGTCGGATGGAGGTGCTGCTAGTCGCGGCACAAAAATTATTGCGCCCCGATTTAGTAGAAACCGTTAAAAAGCAAGCTAACTGGATGGCGAGACGGGCAAAACAAGGGGGAGGGTTTCATCTATTTCCCCAGTTTCCTCAAGACGTTTACAATCCTGGCTTCTTTCAAGGCACTGCTGGAATTGGTTACGAATTATTACGGTTAGCGTATCCAGATTTACTTCCTTCAGTGTTGCTGTGGGAGTAGTAATACTTAGTGGGACTTAGACATTTCCTAGCCCCTAAAGGGACTGAAAACCCTTCTGGGTAAGGAAAAGAGGTCAATGCCCTAAAAACGTCTGAAACCCTTATAACTACTAGATTTGTACCCATTTGAGCTAAAAGTCTTTCCCTATCTAGGTTTAAGTCCATTTTTGACTCAGTTTTTGTCTAAGTCCCGTTAGTAGTAGGTGAAGATAGCACCCAGATGACTCTCAAATCATATCCTATTCTTTAGGATATTTATATTGAACTCCTTAGTTTCCTATACTCAACTAACCAAAGCAAAAAAATAGTCAATAATCAGCAAAAAAATAGTCAATCTTAGCCTATTTACATCGTTTAAACTTTACAAAGATAGCCAGAAGATGGGCATATAAATCAGCAGATAGACAATACATCGTCTTAATCGTAGATTGACGATTCTACTATTGATAACCCCCATAAATGGCGACTTGTACCTAGGTTGTAACAAAAGAAAGGAGTTACTACTATGACCGACGAAGATAATAAAATCGAACAGGTTATCATCCAGGCATTGGATGATGAGGGGTTTAAACAAGAGCTAATAAGCAACCCCAATACTGTGATTGAGCAAGAAACAGGGGAAAAGCTTCCAGAAGGGGTTGAAATTCGGGTTGTGCAAGAAACCTCCAACACCCGCTACTTACTGTTGCCCTCACATAGTGACATAACGCCAGAAAAATTAGAACAACTGCGACAAGGAGCGGCTGGTGATTTTTCCTCATTGATAGTCCGAGCCATCGAGGATGAGGCGTTCAAGCAGGAGCTGATTAGCGACCCTAATGGTGTGATTGAGCGAGAATTAGGAATACAACTTCCCTCAGGCGCTCAGCTCCGGGTGCTGGCTCAAGATGCTAACGTTGAATACTTGGTGCTGCCCCCGCAGCCTGCTCCTGACAGTGAACTGTCCGAGGAAGAATTAGAGGCTGTTGCCGGTGGTGGCTGGTGCGGTAGAACCTTCAAGGTTACTACTTTGTCAATCGCCATCTGTATTGGTAAGTGTTAGTGCCGTTTGTTTGAGTTAACCTTAGCAAAGGCATAGTTGGTACACACAAGACAACTATGCTTTTGCCTATGCCCAATTATCCAATTCCAACTGTTAGAACAAAAGACTAGGCAATTGGGCATTTTGAGCATCATTTATATGAAGTAAAAGATGGAATTTCCCAGAGAAGCTCTGATTGAGATTGCCTGTAAAGCCAGTACTATTACTGAACGTTTTGGAACTCAGTTTCTTTCCAATGAGGCACATACAGATGATGCAATTGTCAATTCTAGGATTGAGAAGTGGTGTCAGGGTGTGGCTCAGGGGAAGTGGGAACATTTTGAGAAGCGTCTAGAATGGGACGGGCTAGATTTAAGTATGGTACGCCGCGTACTAGGCTCCGTAGGCATAGCGGATGAAGGCTACCTACCAGCATGGGTAAAAACTTTAAAGGAAGCTATGCAGACCAGCGCTTCTATTTGGGAAAGTTGTGAAAAGGATGAGCTAGGGAAATATCGTTTCTTAGACCCCCAAGAGCCAGTTCCCTTTGAAGAAATATTTTTGCAATTCGTTGAGTTAGCAAGGCGAAGATTAATCGTCCAAGCAGGAGCCAGTTACCATCTGCTTTCGGAATCAGCCCACGCTGCTCTGGAGCGCAGCCTTTTAAGGCATTTATCTAGCCTTGGTTCGCAGACAATAGGATTGAAGTTCTCAATTTTTCGTACCTTTCAACAGCCATCCTTAGCTCACCTACTGAAGCCACTTCAAGGTGACTCTAGTAAGGAGCAGTATAGGCTGTTTATTAGGGGGATGCTCAATGGAAAGCTACTATCATTTCTGCAAGAATACAGTGTACTGGCTCGGTTATTATCGGTAACCACTGACTTGTGGGTGGATGCTACTGAGGAATTTCTTCAGCGATTAGCATCCAATTGGGGCAACATTCAACAAACCTTTCAGGGTGAAACAGAATTAGGTCAGGTTGTTAATGTTCAATCAGATATCTCCGATCCTCATAATAACGGACGATCGGCGATTTCAGTTACATTTGATTCTGGTCTGAAACTAATATACAAACCCAAAGACTTAGGTTTAGAGCAGGTTTATTTCAAGTTACTGGCTTGGTTCAATGACCACGGCACACCTTTGCCGTTCAAGTTACTTAAAGTCCTCAATTACTCAACTCATGGGTGGGTTGAGTTTGTAGAACATTTACCCTGTCAAGACGAAGGAGAAGTGAAGCGATATTACCATCGGGCTGGTATGCTGCTGTTTGTCGTATATGCCCTTAAGGGAAGCGACTGCCATGCTGAAAATATTATCGCTTGTGGCGAACACCCAGTGCTGGTGGATATGGAGACACTGGTGAATCCTCAAGTTCGGGAAGTGGAAAACCTGATGGATAGGGCAGAAGCGCAAGTCAGTGCCAATCAGCAGCTTGGGGATTCGGTTCTTGGGACTGGCTTCTTGCCGCGATGGGAGTTTGGGCAAGACAAACAAGTAGCTTATGATGTCAGTGGGTTGGGGGGATTTGGTGAACAAAATACCCCTTTTCGCTCACCGAAGTGGAAGAATGTCAACACGGACAACATGGTGCTAGAACGTGAGGATGGGAAACTGCAACTGTTTGCTAATGTACCCTCACTAAATGGCATCAATATATCACCAAGCAATTATGTTGACGAACTGGTGGATGGTTTTCAGCAAATGTATCAGTTCCTGCTGAAACACCGAGAAGCACTCCTGGCTCCAGGTGGGTCAGTGACAGCGCTAGCACATCAGCGAGTGCGATTTATTTTTCGTAATACAAATGTCTACAGTTTTTTTCTTTATAAAACACTTCATCCAAAATTTCTCCGGGATGGTGCTGATCGAAGTATTGAACTTGATGTTCTCAGCAGAGCGCTATTAAGAGCCGATTCAAAACCATTTTTATGGTCAATTTTGCAGTTAGAACAGCAAGCCCTTGCTCAACTAGATATTCCCTATTTCACTGCTTGCTCAGATAGTGACGCTTTGACAGTCGCTCCCAATCAAACGATTGAAAATTGTTTTACAAAACCAAGTTACGATCAGGTCATTTCTCATATAAACAAGCTTAGTGATGAAGATTTAAAGCAACAGGTAAGCTTCATTCGGGCTTCATTGTACTCGCGTGTTATTGGTGAACCTCGCAGTTCATTCCTGCTTAAGAACGTCGAGCTGAATCTCACTGCGATCACTGCCTTAACACAGGAAGCAATAGTGCAGCACGCAGTTGTGATCGCCACCGAACTTCAGCAACGAGCGATTTGCTCGGCTGACGGCAGTGCGACTTGGATTACACTCGCATATGTTCCTCAAGCAGAGAAATTCCAACTCCAGCCAATGGATTATGGCTTGTACGAAGGTAATTGCGGAGTTGCCTTGTTCTTAGCCGCCCTGGAAAGATCCACTGGTGGCTGTGGATTTCGCTCACTTGCCTTAGGAGCCTTGCAACCCCTCCGCAAGCATTTACAGAACCCTGAGAACTGTCAAAAATTGATCAAAGAAATTGGTATTGGCGGAGCTATGGGTTTAGGCTCAATCATTTATTCTCTGGTTCGGAGCAGTCAGTTTCTAGACGAACCAAAACTGTTGAAGGATGCTAGAAAAGTAGCATCCCTGATTACCCCTAAACACATTGCTACAGATCAAAAATTTGATATTTCATCTGGAGCAGCCGGTGCGATTCTGGGATTGTTAACTTTGTACAATAGCTCGGCTGATTCAACTGTTCTAGAACGGGCGATCGCCTGTGGTCAGCATTTACTCGCTCATCGGGTTGCTAGCGACTCAGGCAACAGAGCTTGGACAACCCTTGATAAAAGATTATTGACCGGATTTTCCCACGGTGCCGCAGGAATTGCCTACGCTTTACTACGGCTGTATGAAATTACTCACGAGCCAGTTTTTCGGGAGGCAGCGGAGGAAGCGATCGCCTACGAGCGCAGTGTCTTTTCTCCCCAAGCCGGAAACTGGCCAGACTTTAGACCAATTGGAATGCGTGATGGCAAGCCTACCTTTATGACCAGTTGGTGTCATGGCGCTCCTGGTATTGGTCTTGCTCGTTTGGGTAGTTTGGCAATTCTCGATACTGATGAAATTCGACAAGAGATTGAAATAGCTTTAAAAACCACGCAACAGTATGAGCTGAAAGGGATAGACCACCTTTGTTGCGGTACCTTTGGCAGAATCGAAGTTTTACTAACAGCAGTCCACCAGTTATCAAAGATAGAGTTGCTGAAAATTGCCCAAAAGCAGGCATCATGGGTTGTCACCAGGTCAAAACAAGCTGGTTCTTTTTATCTCCTGCCTGGTTTTCCCAAAAATATTTACATTCCCAATTTCTTTCAGGGAACCGCTGGGATTGGCTATGAGCTGTTGAGGTTGGCTTATCCAGACTTACTTCCCTCGATCCTGCTATGGCAGTAGCACGATTGGTAATCGGCTAGAGCAACGAAGTCTTCACTCTTTTAACAAGCTAGAAGTTTTTATCAAGATGATGATACGAGATAGAAAAAAAGTAAAAGTTGCAGTAATAGGTGGAGGGACAGCAGGCTGCATGGCTGCTGCACACATTACAAAATATTTTCCTAATTTTGAATTGTATCACATATATGCTTCTAGCATTCCTACTATTGGGGTAGGTGAAGGAACTCAATCCAACTTCCCAGAATGGCTAGAGAAAATTACTGAATTTAACTTTTCTAAATTACAGCAAAGATGCAATGTAACGCGCAAATTTGGCATACAGTTTGAAAACTGGGGAATAAATCATAAACAATTTATGCATAATTTTTATCCTCCTAAAGAAGCATACGGCTATCATATTTCAGCAGCTAAACTTGCTGATTTACTGAAAGAGTATATAGCGGCTAATTATATTGATAAGAAAATAATTGCTCTAAAAAGCAATGGAGATTCAGTTAATATCACTTTCCAAGACAATACTCATTTAGAAGTTGATTTAGCCTTTGATGCAAGTGGTTTTCCAAGAACATTGGATGAGAACGTCCATATAAGTCTATCATTAATTCCGACCAATGCAGCACTGATACGTCAAGGACCAGTTGTTGAATTTAATTCAGCAACTAGAAGCATTGCTAGACCTCATGGTTGGATTTTTGTTATTCCACTCACTACCCATACCTCTTATGGGTACATTTACAACAGTTCAATTAGCTCAAAAAGTGAAATTGATAATGACTTATATAAATTTTTAACAGAAGAAAAAGTAGCCACTAATGGTAAAGAAAGACAGCTAACCTTTCCTAATTTTGCCTCTCGCACTTTTTTCGATGGCTCTCTATTTAAGATTAGTAATGCTGCCTCCTTCTTAGAACCCTTAGAAGCAACAGCAATAAATATTGCGATGGCACAAATTCACTATGCTTCGCGTTATCCCCTTAAGCATTTATCGGAAATAGGTAGTAAGAGAAGATTTAATAAAGATCAACTTAAAGCATTTAATGATAATTTGTTTAATTTAATCTTAAAAATAGCATTATTTATAGGTTGGCATTATGCAAATGGTTCTTGTTTTGATACGGATTTTTGGCAGTTTTCAAAATCTAATTTTTATCGTGAGATTGAAAAACGAGAAAACAAAGACCTCAAATGCAAATTTGAAAAGTATTTGCAGGCTGGAGCCGAGTTTAACGATTGGCAGGTTTTCACTGACAGCAGCTCCCTAATAAGTAGTTTTGGAGGGTTTCCTGTAGCTAGTTTTTATGAAGTTGGGCATGGTATCGGCTATTTTTGTAAACATTAATTATCGAAAAAAAACAATTAAAGAGGTGAACAATGGAAATTCATATGATTGGTCATGCTTCCATATTTATCAAAACAAAAGATTGTCGAATTCTTATAAACCCTGTCCTTTGAAACCCATTTTATGAAGGAACGAATGCAGTATATCCGAACCGCGAAGTCATTCATGAAAAGCTACCAGAGTTTGATTTTCTGGTCATATCTCATAAACATACTGATCACTTTGATATCAGGTCTCTTGCCTATCTTCCCAAGACAGTCGATGTACTGATTCCCAAAGATAAATTAATAGAAACTTCTCTGCGTAAACTGGGATATTCTCAAATTTATCCTCTAAAAGATTTTAGTGAAGTAAAAATGGGTTCTACGAGTTTGTATACAACTCGTTCAGAGAACCGCGTTCCTGAGTATGGCATGGTGTTTGCTGATGACTCAGGCGTCTTTTGGAACCAAGTAGATACAGTAGTTAATTCAAATACAATTAGCTCGATCTTATCGCGCTATTCAAAGATTGACTTTTTATTGGCAACATGGCAACCTATGATTGAGGCAAACTATCAGGTTAATCAAAGTTTATCCTTCCCATATTTATTTTACAATCAGTTGCTTTACAATATCAGCCTGATTCAACCAAAAGCAATTGCCCCTGGCGCGAATGGGTTCAAATACGTCAATGGGTCATCTTGGCTAAATCAAATTGTTTTTCCAGTAACACGCGAACAATTCTGTCAGGACGTTAGATATGTCTGTCCAGAGTTAGGGCAAAATATCTTTGCTCTCGATCCAGCAGATATTCTGACATTTAGTGACAGTGAATTTCGCCATCTGCCTGGAATGTGCAACTATGTCAAGAAGATTGGAGATGACAGTACGAGCTTAGAATTTTCGCCTGTGAAGATAGGAAATGATTTAAAAGACAATAATCATGAAAATGAAAATCAGGATATAGAGTTGATGAAGCAGGTAATTGAAGAAGATATATTATGTAAATGGACTGATTCTGTTCTAGAAAGTTACGAAATTAAGTTTCGAGAACATCGAAAATGGAAGGTTATCTATCAATTGGAAATAAGTTTTCCTGATGGCTGTCAAAAATGGGTATTTGATTTTTCAGAGGAGAAAATTAAACCTAAAAGAGGATACAATCCATTAGCTAATTACTTTAGTTATATTACAGCTTCCAGTTTTTATGGTCTTATCAAGGGAACTGTAGGTATGGACTATACTATGGCTGGTGGTTATTATCGAACTTATCAAAAAGTTTACTCAGCGACTCCTCTTGGTATTATTTACCCCGAATTTGTAGGGCAAGTCATTGCAGATCCACTTCAATTGAGGTTTTCTGAACTCGATCAGAACCCAGAGTCAAACCGTGTTCTGGAACTAGAAATAGAAAAATGGGGTGGCTCTAACATAGACAGCTCTAAATCAAGTAAGAGCAAGAAGCCCATGATCAAAATGGGAGATGTTCTCTTAAAGCCTACGAAGTAGCTTAAGTAAGTTTGTCTCACCCCAATCGATCAGTGTTTGTAGTAGCTGCCCGCCAATCGACAGAGCAAGATGCGATCGCAGCTAAAGCGTTCAAGAGTCAAATAGAGAGCAACCCAAAGCAGCGATCGCAAAAATTTAATTAAGAACTGCAACAACTGTTATGAGCATATCGCATTAATTCTGATGTAAAATTAACTTTTAATATTCTTTCATATCAAGCCTTTTTAAATCTTTTTACCCATCAAAACTTAGGCGATATATACTAGGCATTTCCATTAGGAAAGACATTTACAAAGTAGAGTTTGGGGAGTAGTCTCAATATCAACGTTTCGCCATAATCGCAATGGTAAACAAGCATCTGGCTCTCCAGTAATCAAGGTGATAAGTTTTCTTAATAAAAGAGTTTAGATCCTTGAGGGTATACTCAACGATATGAAACTTATATTTATCAGCGGGTTTTAATGAGCAATATTACACAAGTAAGTCGGGAAGAAGATTTAACTGCCGATGAGGTTGAAGGCATCTTTAACTGGGTTAGTAATAGATTTCATGTGATGAAACTCGTCAATGATACCTTAAACAAAATTCGTCGCGGCGTGGGAGTGACAGCTAAAGGCAGTAAATATTTATTGCTCAAAAACAATCAATACTTAACAGGAACTGACCAAGAGCAGATCGAAAAAATTTTAAGTCAGTCAGCCTGCTTAAGATTCGCCTATGAAATGAAACAAGAGTTTTGAGAGATTTATGAAACGTCTAAAACTGTCCAATCAGGAATGAAGAGAATGAAGAAGTGGCTGGTTCAGGCTCAGATATTTTACGGGAAAACGGCTCAGACTATTCAAAAACACTTGCCCGGAATATGCAACTACTTTATTAGTGGCACGACGAGTGGAGTCATGGAAGGAATTAACAATAAAATCAGACTAGTTATGCGCTTTGGTTATGGCTTAACCAACTTTAATAACTTGCGTTCTCGTTTACTAGGCTGCTGCTCTTAGAAGAATTCTACAGGCTTGTCAAAAAACCTTTTGCTTGCCTTGAAAAGAGTAGTCTTGACTCTCCACTATCGTTCCGGGGAGCATGTCAGTTTTGTACATAACCTTCAAGCTAACCTGCTCTCGTTGGGTTACTCTACCCTTCGGGAACTCCAAAGGAGTACGAGAAGGCTTCGCCTACGTTCCAAGGGCTCAACCTACTCTCGTTGACATGCTCCCAGTTCTCAATATGCCGTGGCAGATGAAAAGTACGGTAAGGATGTGTGGATGAAATTTATACTCCCGACACAGCACGTTCAAAATTGTAAGGGATGTGGTAGTACAAGCGTCGGATAATCACGGTCTGTGCTACCTACCTAGCTTGGCACTACTTCAGGAAGTTTTATCTCACCAGAATTGTTAAACTATATAAGAATGACATTTAGAGGGCAAGACTCTATGCTTAAGGACTCCCAGATTATTAGCATATCTCCTGAAGTTATGGGGGGGACTCCAGTTTTTGCCGGAACCAGGGTTCCTGTACAGACATTTCTCGACTATCTCAAGGCAGGCGAATCCATTAACGATTTTTTGGATGGATTTCCAACCGTGACAAAAGCACAGGTTATTTCCTTTCTTGAAGAGGCGGGAAAGCAGCTTGTTGGCGCGGTGGCATAATATGAAACTTTTGCTAGATGAATGTATTGATCGCAAATTCGCCAGAGAGCTTGCTGACTATGAGGTAAAAACCGTTCCACAAATGGGATGGGCAGGAGTAAAAAATGGTCAGCTTCTGGCCTTCGCCGAAGCTGAATTTGACGTTTTCATTACAGTTGATCGAAATTTGTCGTTTCAACAGAATCTGTCCCAGTTTGATATTGCGATAATTGTGCTGAAAGCAACATCCAATCGCTTAGCTGATCTACAGCCTCTAGCACCAGAGGTTTTGGCTAGTTTAGCTACCATAGCAAAAGGGCAAGCTACGGTTGTCGGTGCGTAAAAATAGCGGCGGGTTTTGAGTTGGAGTGGAGTCTGTCGGTTATGTTGGCTAACTTATTTTATGAGTGCGATCGCTAACGAAACTGGCTTTTGCTATAAAATAAAAGCTCTTAGGTGGCTATAGAGGGCAAAATATTAGTGCGATCGCGATCGCCATCTCGTAGGATGCGTTAGCGATAGCGTAACGCATCCTACTCGTGAAAAGTTGACGAGCCACCCCAAAGCCGCGATCGCATAAATTTCGTTAAGAACTATAACAACTTTTTTTTGAATCACATTAATTCTGATGACCTAGGACTTTATCAGGTTATTTTAAATCTAGCTTTTTCGGATTTTATTACCCATCAAAAATTGATCAAGCCCCAATACTTATGTATTTCATCAAGATATTTACAGAATAGAATAAGCGTAGTAGGCTCAATATTAACGTTTCGCCATAATCGTAGTGGTAAACAAGTATCTGCCCCCAGAACTACTCCGTCAGCCTGACCTCCTAGACGTGAAGCGGTCAACACCTTCAGTTGCTGTATCAAAAACAATTCATACCCAGTTATTTTGTCAGAATATAAAACAGCCGAATCACCCCCTAATTGAAATTGGTGATGGATTGTGGGACTGGAATTTGCAAACCAACACCATTTACTTTTCTCCTTCTTGGAAAGCCATGCTGGGCTACCAAGACTCTGAAATCGGCGACAGTCCTATCGAGTGGTTACACCGCATACATCCTGATGACGTTGAAAAAGTAAGAGCAGAACTCACAGCGCATTTAGCCGAACGTACCCCTCAGTTCAAGAACGAACACCGGATTTTGCACAGAGATGGAAACTATCGCTGGATTCGCTCTCAGGGGCGTGTGGTTCGGGACTCTCAGGGCGAACTCTACCAGATGGTGGGATTCCAGACTAATATCACCGCCTACAAAGAAGCCATAGCCGCTTTACGCAACAGTGAAGGAAAGTTTCGCGCTGTTGCCGAAGCTCTCCCCTTGCCTGTCATCATTGCTAGTGCGCCACAGGGACTTATCCTTTACGTGAACCAGAGCTATGCCAAAACACCGTCCAATTCCCTTTTAGCGTTGTCTGCTGACGAATTGATTGGTCGTAACGCTGCCGATTTCCTCTACAATCTAGCCGACCAACAAGTCTTACAGAATCTTTTCGCCCAAAATGGCTACGTCCATCACTACGAACTGCTAGTCAAACGAGCAGACGGGAGATCCATTTGGATAGACTTGTCCATCCAACCCCTATCAGATAAAGACCAAAATCTTTTTCTTGCCTGCTTCTTTGACATCACCAAGCGCAAGCAGGTAGAGGCAGAACTCAATCAGGCGCTGAATCTGTCAAATTTCGCCCAGGAGTTCACGACTGAGGACGAACATAACGAAGACTTACCCACTAAATCCCGACCTTCTCTGACTAAAGTCTTCAGTTTCATCGAAGCCAACCATCGAAATCCGATTAGTTTGCGAGACGTGGCTCAAGCGGTTGGTTACTCCGGTGCCTATTTGACCAATTTAGTACAGCAAGAAACAGGACGAACTGTTCTGCAGTGGATTACCGAATACCGAATGGCAGAGGCACGCCTGTTGCTACTTAAAACCAAAAAATCAGTCAATCAGATTGCTATAGAAGTGGGTTATCAGAGTACAGAGCATTTCATCCGTCAATTTAAAAAACTTCACAACACAACTCCCAACGCCTGGAGAAATGAGCATAAAATCAAGTAGGCGTGGATAATGATATAAGCGATGGTCTAACTATGATAGAGAATGATTTTGACAATCTCAAAGACTTAGAAGCCCAATTAATTGAAAGGGCGTGGCAGGATGAGGCGTTTCGACAAGCGCTGTTGTCCAATCCAAAGGCAGTTATTGAGGCAGAATTAGGAAATAAACTTCCTGAGGAGCTACAAATTACCGTACTTGAAGAAACCCCTAATCTAATTTATATAGTGTTACCCATTAATCCCGATGAATTGACCGAGCCAGAGTTATCGGCTGAGGAGCTAGACTTAGTAGCTGGAGGGAGTATGTTCACCGTTATGGGACCGAATCGTTTGAGTTTGTGCATCATTTGTCGTTGAGCCAAGAAACCGATATGACAGAACCAACACCCAAAACTCGCAAAGATTTAGCCGCCGTACTCATTGCAAAAGCTTGGGAAAATGAGTCTTTCCGGCAAGAGCTACTCAGTCACCCCAAAGACGCGATCGCGAAAATCATAGGAACTAAGCTAGCCGAAAACTTAAAAATCAGAGTTGTGCAAGAAACGCCCAAAAACCTGTACCTCGTTTTGCCAGTGAAGCCGGGTAATACTTAATTCTTAAAAGCAAGTAAATTTAATGGAAAAACAGGAATTGAGAACTAGAATACTCAAAGCTTATGGTGCCAATAACTCGGACACTGAAGAATTACTTGCGTATAACGAAAATGCTTTTAATACAGCCAATTTAGAGCCGCCTATAACCTTTCCCCTTGCACCTGAACCTCATGTTGCTACCTGGGAAAACTATCGAGCCGAAGCTACAGAAAGGGGAACCTTTGAAACCCTAAAAAAAAGACTGATCCAGTTGCAGTTTCCGATCCAAGCAGGAATTAGCCAAACCGAGGCATATCGAGGGGCTACTCGCCGAGGTGTTCCGGTTGATAGTATGGCTGAAGCGACAGGTTTAGTCTTAACCCAACCGGAACGATTACAATTAATCATACATCAAAGTCTAGCTGGAACTATACCCGTTCTGATTGCCGGAAATCGGGAAGATTTCGTACTTTTGGTGCAAGCACTGACAACACGAAATGAACCGAAACCCGTTCCTGCTTCTATGGGAGCTTGCATGGTGGCTGGTTTTAATAACTGGGACAGAATTCGCCAATATCGGCAAGAATGGGAAGCTAACCATCCTGATCACACCTCCGAAGCCAGTTGGATGGCTGAGTTTAAACAGCTCATTCCCAAAAAAGAATTGTATCAGGATCGGTTTATGATTTTAAGCCAAGGACCTTACAGCGATGTATCAGCTCAGGATATAGGAGTAAACGTAGCTGAGTGGCTAAGACTCTCCCTCGTCATTCGGCTGGAACATGAATGCACCCACTACTTCACGCGCCGCCTGTTTAACTCGATGCGAAACAACCCGCTCGACGAATTAATTGCTGATTATAGAGGAATTGTCGACGCTATAGGTTACTATCGCGCTGATTGGTTTTTGCGCTTTATGGGGTTGGAGTCATTTCCCAATTATCGACAGGGGGGTAGGCTGCAAAACTATCGAGGTAGCCTCTCACCGGGAAGCTTCAAAATTTTGCAATCCTTAGTCGTTTCCGCCGCTAGAAACCTGGAAGCTTTCGAGCGTCAGCTTCTCAAACCTATCAATCCCGCCGCGATGCTAACTACTCTGTGTTGCCTAACGTTGGAAGAATTGGCTTGTGATGCAGTAGATACCTATCTTTCTGAAGCTTTCCAATTAGAAAAAACGAAAAATAGTCAATTACGATCAAAAAATACGTCAATTAGGTAATCCCTGATCTGTTTTATGATTAAAGACACTTTAAGGCTGAATTACTATGTGGCTGGATTGATTGCACTTAAATTCTTATAAGACATTATGCTCACCTTTGGCTATCATTCGATTATAGTAGTTCCCAGTTGCGTGCAGTACATCAGAAAAACCTAACCCCCAACCCCTTCCCTCCCCTCGCAGGGAGGGGAGGGAAAAGGAAAATTTTTTTTGGAAGGGGAGTAATAATCAAAGCCTCTTTCCTTGTAGGAGAGAGGGAAAGGAGAGAGGTTAAAGTGTACCGCATCCAATCGAGAAGGGCTAGAAAACGTCGGCAACCCAGTTGTTCAAAAGTTAATTTTGATGAGTTACTTTTTCTGTGTCTGCCTAGTTTTGCGTCTTTGAGTTGTCCTGCACTCGTCAAATTTAATTGGAGAACCCACAATTAGAAACATTGGCTTTCTGAATCCTTTTTATGTACTCCTTTTATGGCACAGTTCACTCAGTTCACTCAGCACTTGGCAATCCCCTTCTGTGGGGAGAATGTTCCAGACGTAGCCTGCTACCTCTGGAACTCCCCCCATAACGCGCTATCTGTCCATCTTTTGCAAAATACAGGAAAATGGAACAATTATTACTAAGGGAACTGAGTAGTAGCGACATCGATTGGATGATTGCTACAGGCAACCAACAAGAAGTTACACCTGGTAGTGTAATTATTGAACCTGGGAAAACAATTGATCAATTGTACATCCTACTGGATGGCAGTTTAACAATGACGGTCTCCCCATCTCCAGGAGAGGGCAACCCCCTTGCCAGCGCCTTTGCTCTCTTGGAAGGGAATGAGGTTTCCGGAAGAGAGGTTGCCAAATTATCTAGTGGCGAAATAGCTGGAGAGGAATTCTTACTGGAAACTCGCCCACCGATTACGACAATTAGGGCGATTGAAAAATCTCTATTGTTGTCAATTTCTCACCAGCAACTATCGACAAAAATTAAAGAAGATATAGAGTTTGCCGCCCATTTTTATCGAATTGTGGCGATTATGCTTTCCGACAGACTCCAGGATGTCTCTAATCAGTTAGGTCATGGCAAGATTAGTCAAAGTCAGTCACTGAAAGAAGTTTTATTTGTGTTTGGGGAATTTAGCGATAGCGACCTAGATTGGATAATTGCCATGGGTCGCACCGAAGAAATTCCGGCTGGCATGACACTCATCCAAGAAGGGAAACCTGTAGATGCGCTGTATATTATCCTAAACGGAACCATGAAGGTTTTGGTTGCTGAAGGAGACAGCAATCCTCTTACCCTTGCCTTTGCCACTTTGGGGTTAAGTGAAACGACGCAAAGAGAGGTAGCCAGAGTATCGAAGGGAGAAATTGTGGGAGAAACAGCCGTTGTTGGCGCCCGAACAGCTCCCAATACGGTCAAAGCCCTAGACAATTCCCTAGTGTTGTCAATTAAGCGACAGCAATTGAAGGTCAAACTAGAGCAGGATGTGAGGTTTGCGGCGCGATTTTATCGAGCGATCGCAGCCCTATTATCCGATAGATTGCGATCGCTGATTACTCGCATCGGTTATGGCAGACGCACCTACAGCACCGGTCAATTGCTTGATGAAGATATTGAATATGAAGATGAATTAGACATCAGTGTCATGGATCAGATGTCACTGGCGGGAAGCAGATTTAAATGGATGCTGAGTCGCCTCAGAACTAGTTAAATACTCATGGAAAGTTTCCCTTTTCTGTTACCAATAATAAACGATTGACAACCGTTTAATTACCACAAAATATAGGCTTGAGTCAATGGTAGACCAAAAAAGTTTATTTAGGCAAGAATCATTAGAACGTTTATCGTCCCCGGAACGTCTAGACCAACTCATGAAAGTCGTCAGTCCCAAAGACTGGCTGCCTTTAGCAACACTTGGTTCTTTGGTCGGTATAGCCTTCATTTGGAGTATTGTGGGACGAATTCCGATCACAGCTCGCGGTCAGGGAGTACTCATCTACCCTCGCCAAGTTGTGGATGTGCAGTCCACTAGCTCTGGACAGATTAAAGAGTTGAAGGTAAAAGTTGGAGATCGGGTCAATGCCGACGATGTAATTGCAACAGTTGAGCTACCTGAAATTCAAAAACAGTTGCAGCAACAAAAAGAAAAACTCAAAGAGTTACAACAGCAGAATCAGGGAGTTAACCAGCTTCAAAGTGAACGAACAAAACTGGAACTCAGAACCATTGAACAGCAGCGCAAAAGCATCCAAGAACGCATTCAAAACATTGAGGCGCTAACTCCGATTCTCCAACAGAGAATTACCTCATCTATCCAGCAGCAACGCCAGAGTATCCTGGAACGCATCTATAACACTGAAGCGCTGACTCCTACCCTGCGGGATCAAGGTCGAGAAGCACTCAAAGCTGAAGGGGAAGCTATTGAAAGTCAATTGGAAAATGCGGAAAAATCCCGTGCTGTGCTGAAGAGACGGTGGGACGTCCGTGAAGGTTTATTTAACAGACTGGCAACTGATACAAATGGAAATCCAATTTTAGATAAAAATGGAAATCCAATCAAGGGTTCAATCATTACAGAGGATGTGGTTCGGGAAGCGGAACAAGATTACCTGAACAACGAAGCCAACATCGGTAACTTAAAAGCTCGATTGAGAGAACTGGAAGCCAGACAAACTCAAGCGGAAAAGAACTTTCGAGATAACCTCAATAGTATCTCTGAACTTAAAGCCCAGCTAAAAGAACTCGACGGGCGGGAGGCTGAGGCACAAAAGAACTACCGAGACAACCTGAATAGCCTATCAGAACTCAGAGCCCAGCTAAGAGATTTGGACAGCAAAATACCCAATCTGAAACAGCAGAACCTGGAATCTTTAACGTCCAGGGAAAATCAAATTCAGGAAGTGAAGCGGGAAATCGCTAAGCTAGAACTGCAATTAGAAGAAAACAGCGAGATTAGAAGTTCCTACGCCGGACTTGTCTTAGAACTCACAGCCACAAATGGACAGGTTCTCAGTGCAGGTTCTCGTCTGGGATCTATAGAAGCACAGAGGCAATCTAAAGAGTTAGTGGCTGTCACGTTCTTTGCCGTTCAGGATGGCAAGAAAATTGAACAGAGAATGAAAGATCTTAAAGCCAAGGGTAAAACGGTTGAAGTTCAAGTTACACCGACTACAGTCAAGCGAGAACGTTTTGGCGGCATTAAGGGGACTGTAACCGATGTATCAGCGTTCCCGATTACCAAAGAGGGTGTAGCTGTGAGTGTGGGAAATGCACAAGTGGTGGAGAGTCTGGTGACCCAAGTCCCACAGCTAGAAGTGGTTGCCCAACTCAAGCCGGATTCCTCAACGTTTAGCGGCTATGCCTGGTCTTCTTCCAAAGGTCCGCCAATAAAAATGACGTCGGGAATCACAACCACCGTTAGAGCCACCGTGGAAGAAGTACCTCCGATCACGTTTGTCTTGCCTTTCTTGAGGTCGTTTTTTGGGCTGAGCTAATCTATTTAGATTTTGGTCTTTCGTCCAAACCAATGACCACTAACCAATGACCAATGACCAAATTAAAGCTACCACCATTATTTAAACGTAAAGCATCTAGCCGAGTCAAAACCCCAACCCTCCTGCAGATGGAGGCAGTGGAGTGTGGGGCAGCGGCTTTAGGGATTATGTTAGGTTACTATGGCAAGATTGTACCCTTAGCAGAACTGCGACGGGAGTGTGGCGTCTCTCGCGATGGTAGTAAGGCATCCAATATGTTGAAGGCTGCCAGAAATTACGGACTCAAAGCCAAAGGGTTTAAAAAGCAGCTAGATAGCGTTCTGGAGCTAATCCCCCCCTATATTGTGTTTTGGAACTTCAACCACTTTCTAGTGGTTGAGGGATTTGTCAAGGGGCGTGTTTACCTGAATGACCCTGGCACTGGACCGAGAAGCGTATCGTTTCAGGAGTTTGACGAAGCCTACACCGGAGTCGTGCTGGTGATGGAACCAGACGAGGGCTTTCAAAAAGGAGGTCGTAAACCGAGTATTGTCAATGCCCTGCGCGATCGCTTAGTTGGCTCTATTCCAGTATTGACCTACTGTGTCATCGCTGGATTCCTACTGGTGCTGCCTCAGCTCGCCATTCCTATATTCAGCAAAATATTCGTGGATCAAATCTTAGTGGAAGGGATGTCAGATTGGCTACGACCCCTACTACTGGGAATGGCACTCACCGCCTTACTGCGAGGACTCTTGAAGTGGCTGCAGCTGCAATTTTTGCGACGGATGAAAATCAAACTGGGCGTGGAAATGTCCGGCAAATTCCTGTGGCATATTCTCCACTTACCCGTAAGTTTTTACGCTCAACGATTTGCTGGGGAAATTAGCGATCGCGTCAGTCTCAATGACGAAGTTGCCGATGTCATTTCTGGACGGCTGACTGCCACAATCATTGATCTGGTTATGGCGGTCATTTATGTCTTAGTCATGTTCTTCTATAACATCCCACTCACCCTGATTGGGGTTATGTTTGCTGCGATCAACATCTTCACATTGCAGTTAGTATCCCGCCAACGCAAAGATGCCAATATGCAACTCACCCAAGCCCATGGCAAAGTCGCCGGGGTTTCTATTTCTGGACTCCAGAGCATGGAAACGCTCAAAGCCTCGGGTTTAGAGTCAGATTTCTTTTCCAAGTGGGCGGGTTATTACGCCCAAGCGATTAACGTGCAAAAAGATTTGGGTGTTACTAACCAAACCCTAGGAGTACTGCCGTCATTTCTCTCTGCCTTAGCAGACGTCATGATTTTGCTAGTCGGCGGTTTGCAAGTTATCGGGGGAAATCTGAGCATCGGCGATTTAGTCGCGTTCCAGAGCTTATTGCAAAGTTTCTTAGATCCCGTTAACAATCTCGTCAACTTTGGCAGCACCCTTCAAGAACTCGAAGGTGACTTGAACCGTTTGGATGATGTCTTGCAAAACCCGACGGAAGAGAGGGGGAGATGGGGAGACGAGGGACAAGCCGGTCAAGACAGCGATTGTGATGTTCATCCTGACCCTGCCTCCCCTACTTCTCTACTCGCTTCGCCTCGTTTGGAAGGGTATGTCGAGTTAAAAAATATTACCTTTGGATACAGTCGTGTTGCTGAACCCTTAATTCAAAACTTTAATCTCTCACTTCAACCGGGGCAGCGAGTCGCCCTAGTCGGTGGCAGCGGTTCTGGTAAATCGACCCTTGCAAAATTAGTATGTGGACTCTACGAACCTTGGCAGGGTGAAATCTGCTTTGATGGTCAACCCAGAACCCAAATTCCCCGCCATATCCTGACTAATTCAGTCGCCATGGTTGAGCAGGATATCTTTCTGTTTGCCGGCACGATTCGGGACAATTTAACCTTATGGGATAGTACAATTCCGACCAGCAAAATTATCCAAGCTTGCGAAGATGCGGCAATTGACGATGTTATTTTTTCCATCTCCGGAGGCTTAGAGTCACATTTGGCAGAAGGGGCGACAAACTTAAGTGGAGGGCAGCGGCAACGTCTGGAAATTGCCAGAGCCTTAGTGAACAACCCCTCAATCTTAGTGATGGATGAAGCCACCAGTGCTCTAGATACAGAGTCCGAAGAAATTATCGATCAAAACCTGCGTCGTCGGGGATGTAGCTGTATTATCGTCGCGCACCGACTGAGCACTATCCGAGATTGTGATGAAATCGTCGTCTTCGAGCAGGGAAAGGTGGTGCAGCGGGGAAATCACGAAACCCTGTCGCAGCAACCCGGGGTGTACGCCCGCTTACTAAAAAGTGAGGGGGTGAGGGGGTGAGCATGCGTGTCAACTTAAGGTGATGGGGAGATTGGCGTAACCGATAAGTTGACTCGCGCCCGCCCTTGGGGAAGCCAGGAGACAAGAAATTAAATTTTCCAGCTCGCTCTATGCAGTATTGGAAGGAGAATTAGTTATCATGCAAGCGACAGAAAACACGAAGAGTGCGCCGGAGCAGCTGCACCGATTGAAGAGCAACCAAACCTTGCTATTGGATGATCCACAGACCGTTTGGATCATTGAGTCGGGAGCGATCGCACTTTTTGCCGTTACTCTTAAACAGAACCATAGTCTCACGTCACGTCGCTATCTGTTCACGGCTAAACCCACAGAAGCCGTTTTTGGTGTCCGTGTAGATTTGGATCGGACAGGGGGAGCCTCAGATCAGCAACGCTGCATCCTCGCTGTAGCGGTGGAAGAGACGGTATTACGCCACGTTTCTCCAGCTCACCTTGAGCAACAATTCGCTGATTGCCCGTCTGAAATCGGACGGCTAGTCGAGGGGTGGATTCATCGATTAGGTCGCTGGTTATCCAGTGGCTCCCCCCCAGTGATTTCCTTGGAAACGGAGGGAATTCAACACTTAACCCTGAGTAAGGGACAAAAGCTAAAGCCAAAGCGGGATGCTTTTATTTGGGTTCGAGTGATCGCCGGAGAAGTGAGTTTGATCGGAAATCCACAACTAGATCTCTCTAGCCATTCTCAATCGTTATGGTTACCGTTGGGTGACTGTATGTGGCTACAGGCAACAGACACCGTTGAACTAGATACGGTGAACCTTGACTATATCCGAGATTTAGATACTCTGCTCTTAAGTCTGAATCATCTTCATTACTATTTTTTCCGCTACATTCAACTAGCCCTTGAGCAGGAAATGCGGGAAGAATTACAACGGTTTCGGATTAGGGAACGCCTCAATCGACAGATGTTACAGGATGCTAATCGGGAATTAGCCTCTGTACTCATACCCCAGGATGTAAGTTCTATTCCGGGAGGAACAGAGTTGCTTGTGGCAGTCGGTGCCGTTGGTCGTGCGTTGGGCGTTACCATTAATCCTCCGCGTCCGTCGGAAGATTTGCAACGAGTTAACGAGCTAGAAGCCATCGCTCGTGCGTCTCAAATCCGGCTGCGGCAGGTGCTGCTCGTAGACCATTGGTGGACAAATGATTGTGGTCCGGTGCTTGCCTACACCCTTGGAGATAAGCACCCCGTCGCCTTGCTCAGAGTCAATAATGGCTACGAATTGTTTAACCCGCAAGACATGGTGCGGACTGCCATCGATGCCGAGGTGGCGGCAACGCTAGACCCCGTTGCCTATATGTTTTATCGACCCCTCCCCGCCAAACCGCTGAAAAGCCTAGACATTGCCAAATTCGGATTTAAAGGGACGACTAAAGATTTACTGATAATTTTGTTGGTTGGGATTGCCTCTACCCTGCTGGGGATGATTACGCCTTGGGCGACTGGAATCATTATCGAAGAGGCTATCCCCAATGCTCAGATTGGTTTATTGGGGCAAATCTGCTTGGCACCTTTAGCCGCTGCGTTTGGTTCAGCCGCGTTTGAGTTAGCTAGAGGCTTTGCCATGATGAGAATGGAAACGATTGCAGATGCTTCCACCCAATCAGCCGTATGGGATCGTCTTCTCAAACTCAGCGTGCCTTTCTTTCGCCAATATTCAACCGGCGATCTAGAATCCCGTGTCTCTGCCATCGGTGAAATCCGCCGCAAGCTTAGCGGCAGCACCCTGCGGACTATTTTTACCAGTTTCTTTTCCTTATTCAACTTGGGGCTGTTGTTTTACTATAGTGCCAAATTGGCTTTGCTGGCTGTTGGTGTGGCTATTGTCGCTATTGCCTTCACGAGTATTTTCGGTATCTTAACCCTGCGTCAATCACGTCCCCTGCAAGAACTGAAAGCAAATATATTTGGCATCATGGTGCAGCTCATTGGCGGGGTGGCTAAACTCAAAGTCGCTGGTGCTCAAGAACGGGCTTTCGCTTACTGGAGTAAACAGTACAGCCAACAACAAAAACTCGTACTAATTAACCAGCAACTTGAAGATATCGTGCAACTGTTCAATACATTGCTGCCGACTATCAGTTCGGCTGTATTGTTCTGGCTAGTTGTCACCTTGAATAGCAAAGCTCAGGCTTCTGGAGGAACGGTGCTATCGATAGGTAGTTTCCTGGCATTCAATTTAGCCTTTGGCACTTTTATTAACGGGGCTGGTGATTTGAGTAATACCCTGATTGATGTTTTGGATGTGGTGACGCTGTGGAAGCGTGCTGAGCCAATTCTGAAAGCGATGCCTGAACTTAATCCCAATGCAGCCGATCCGGGCAGACTTTCGGGCAAACTGACACTGGAGCGTGTTACGTTCCGCTACCGAGATGATGGACCCCTGATTTTGCAGGATGTTAGTCTCTACGCCAACCCAGGAGAATTTATTGCTTTTGTTGGACCTTCTGGAAGTGGAAAATCGACGGTGTTGAGGATGCTGCTGGGGTTTGAAACTCCTGTGTCGGGAACGGTTTATTATGATGGTCAGGATTTGGCAGGGCTGGATATCTATGCCGTGCGCCGCCAGCTTGGGGTGGTGATGCAAAATGGTCGGATTATGTCAGCCTCCATGTTTGAGAATATCTCCGCAGGTGCCTTGATTACGATGGATGAGGCTTGGGAAGCCGCTCGGATGGCTGGGTTAGCAGACGATGTTAAATCTATGCCGATGGGAATGCACACGGTGATTAGTGAGGGGGGTACTAATCTTTCCGGGGGACAACGACAGCGGCTTTTGATTGCGCGATCGCTGGTGTTAAAGCCTTCAATTTTACTCTTTGATGAGGCGACTAGCGCTTTGGATAATCGCACTCAAGCGATCGTGAGTGAAAGTTTGGATAAGTTGCAGGTGACACGAGTGGTGATTGCTCACCGACTGAGTACAATTCGCAATGCTAACCGAATTTATGTAATTGAGTCTGGGCAGGTTGTGCAGGTGGGAAATTATGAGGACTTGGCTAATCAGGAGGGGCTGTTTGCCCGATTAATTGCGCGGCAGGTCTAAGCTGAAGTTCCCCCGCACAGATGTACTACATGGGACTTAACCCTTACTATTTCTTCCACCGTGTGAATAATGCCCACTGCGATCGCCACACTCAGCGTCAATCCTCCATAACCAAAACTGAACAGAGCGATCGCACGGGAACGCATAGCTTCATCGCTAACAGCCACTTGGAGCGCACTTACCAACCGCTCCACCGATAGTTCCTTGTATAGAATTGGTGATGAGCCAACACCTAGGCTGACAAAGTTTGCGCTCTCGTCCAACCTCTTCACACCATCTCAGCTAGCAGGTCTGTAATCTCCAACTGCCACTTCTGGCGGTTATCATCGTAAATCATTAACGTATCCAATTGGGTGTGACGACTCAGCTTTTGCACCTTTCGCACGTTCCCATCAGTGGCATCCAGTGCCGCTGTAATGCTGGAGTGCCTAATCCGGTGCGGACTCATCGGTTTGGTTATCCCCGCCGCACTACAAGTCTCTTTTACAATCCACGCGATCGCAGAACCGGTTAAACGATGCCCTTCATTGGCACGGTCGAGGGCAACAAATAGCGGTGCATCGGGGTTCGTTTCCCCACGCTCCACAAGCCAGTCGAGTAAGGCAGCCGTTGCCGGTCGGCTTAAGTCCACAACTTCTACTTGCGTCCCCTTTCCCTTGCCGTAGATTTTCAAGGTTCTGGCTTCTGAGTCAAAATGTTTTATATCAGCACAAGATATCTCACCCCGGCGCAAGGCATTGTCCCATAACAATCGTAGCAGGGCAAAATCCCTTTTTCCCTTGAGCGTTTCCCGATTGGGAACCAGCAGCACTTTCCGATAAGCCTCGCGACTGATTCCTGTCGTGTCTCGGTAGGGTTTGACTTTTTCATTCCGGACACTAAGCGTCCAATCGCACTGCCCCGCTTCATAGGCATAGCGTACCAGCGCCCGGAGCGCCGATAAGCGGCGATTCACCGTTGCTTCAGACAAACCCCGTTCGATCAACTTAGCCTTATAGTCCAAAACAACGCTTTTTGCCTCAGCCCGTTCCAAGCCCAAGAAAGCGGTAACCATCTGCGCTGTCGGTTCCCGTCCGGTTGTCGTCCGAAAGAAATCCTTTAGGTCTTTGGCATAGGCTTTTTTAGTGTGTTCGCTGCGCTTATCCGCCAGTAGCCGTTCGACGAGCGTCGCAGCGGAAGGCTTTTCAAAGTAGCCTTTAGAAGCGTCATCTTTTACCGGAACGAGCCGATTCATTTATACGTTTGTGATAATAAGAGTTTCCTCAAACTACAATTTACCACGACAGGAGGTGCTATACCAAGAATTTGATGGCTCTCATACCGTTTGTTGAGCGATCGCTCAACAAGCTCTCTTCGTGGTTTACGGCAGCATAGCTTTCGGCATTGAATCCACCATACCCTTCTGTTGAACGGCTTCAAAGGCAGCTTCACCCAAAATTCGGTGCGCTGCTGTCGTGGGATGAATGCGTTTGTTAATTTCTTATCTTACAAGCTTGAAAAATAAGGTAAGGTATTGGTAGAGATTGATAGATGGTTTCCTCGTTCAAAACTTTGCTCAAGCTGTAATTATCAAGTTGATGAGATGCCACTAGATCTCAGGTCTTGGACTTGTCCTAGTTGCAATACTCATCATGATAGAGATGGCAATGCTTCAGCAAATATCAGAGCAGAAGGTATCAGAATTTTATCGGTCTCAGGGACTGGGACTGCTGAGTCGAGGAGGGGATGTAAGACCAAAGCTAGGGCGCAAGTCCAAGCTGCGGCAATCCCCTGCGAAATCAGAAGCTCAGGCTTCTACGAAGTAAGCCTGAGTAGTTCACTCTAGGAGGTATACTTGGGGGGTAGAGGCGGTGAGTTAAAAAGTGGTACAACAAAGAGCAGTTACCGATGCTATTAAAACGTTTGCAGATGTAGAAAATCGCTTTAATCTCCGGCGCACTGAAGATGAGCAATTTTTTACGGAATGGTATGAGGATTTGCCGGAGATTAGCGATGTGGAAAAAGAATCTCTGGATTTAATTAGACGCCGATACCTTTATCATCTAACAGATGGGAACCTCACGGAAGGAACGGTAACTCTGTTGATGGGTTCGCCTTTATTGGAAAAGGCGGGTTTTTACGACCCTCCTTTTAAAATGCGGGGGGAGGCATCGGTTGAGATTGTTTTAGATGAAGATGATGAAGATGCTGAAACTTTGCGGGGTCGGATTGATGTTTTAGTAGTGCAAAATCGGTTTTGGGTAGCGCTGTTGGAATCGAAACGGACGACTATCTCGGTGATGTCAGCACTTCCACAAACGCTGGCGTATATGATGGCAAATCCCAACCCGGAGCAAGCCGTGTTTGGCATGGTAACAAACGGGAATGGGATTATTTTTGTGAAGTTATCTAGGCAAGGTACGCCTCAGTATGATGTTTCAGATACTTTTTCCCCTGCACCTTTACGCAATCGTCTTTACGATGTTCTGAGAATTTTGAAGCACATTGGTCAAGTGGTTACAGAAGGATGAAGAGAGCTAATCAACACTGGCATTCAAGGGATTTGCACCATTTAAGTTGGGTCACGCCACTACGAGAGAGCGATCGCTCCCCCAACTACCATCCTCGATTCGTGAGCGCAACGCGCCTGAGTGCTAACATTCCACCCAAAATCAAGGTAGGAGTCAGCTTTTGATATTGAAGAAGAGTTCCAATGGAAAATTTTCCATTGTGATCGCGTTTTCACCCGCTGCCTTTCGTTCGTCCATCCGCACGAGAGTCGATTGGTTTTGAAGTTCTTGGCGCAATCTTAAGCACTATTGAATTGACACTCCCCCGGTTGAAAACACGGGGGATTCTTCGTTCATCCAATCACCTTAGAGTATTGACTTTCATCAATACACCAGAGGGCGAGTTGTCCCGAAGCGTTTATCCAGTATTCCTGGAGAGTTCCTGTATGCCCTACAGTACGAAGTGCTTCCTTGAGTATGTTGATAGCGGCATTCCAGTCGCGGTCTAAAATATACCCGCACTTACACCTATGTGTTCGTGTTGAAAGGGATTTTTTAACAACGCAACCGCAATTTGAGCAATTTTGAGAAGTGTAGTGAGGCTTAACGGCAACCGTCGCTACACCAAACACTTTGCCAAAATACTCAAGCCAGCATCTAAATTCTGACCAAGCTGCATCACTAATCGATTTAGCTAGGTGATGATTTTTGACCATATTTCGCACTTGCAAGTCTTCATAAGCTACCAAGTCGTTAGACCGGACTACGCACAATGCAGTCTTTACCGCAAAGTCTTTACGCTGCCTACTAACTTTTAAGTGTTTTTTAGCTAACTTTTGTTTAGCTTTCTTGTAGTTGTTAGATTGGGGTTGACCCTTTTTAAACTTCTTAGATACTCTCTTTTGAAGCCGTTTCAGTTGTTTTTCTGACTTCCTTAGAAATCTTGGATTTTCAACTGTTGAGCCATTTGAGTCGGTATAGAAATGATTCAACCCGACATCTAATCCTACAGTATTACCCGTTGGTCTCTTGTCCTCAGTTCGGTCATGGTCTATACAGAACTGAGCATAATAACCATCGGCTCGACGAACTACCCTAACCCTCTTGATTTGAGTGAGTTGGTAGTAGTTCAGGTCACGAGTTCCATAAAGTTTGAACGTTCCCGCTTTGAACCCGTCAGTGAATGTGATGGCGTCACGATTCTCTGAAAGCTTCCAACCTGATGTTTTGTACTCTACAGAACCATGGTTAGGACGATTCTTTTTGTACTTGGGGTAGCCCTTCTTGCCGGAAATTTTCTTTTTACAGTTATCAAAAAACCGACTAATGCTAGCCCAGGTACGCTCAGACATGGCTTGTCGAGCTTGAGAGTTTAATTTCCCCGCCCAGGGGAACTCTTTACTTTTACCAAGAATCGTACAATACTTAGAAAAATCGTTGCGGGTCTTAGCATGACCATCTTCCCAATAGCGAAGACAAGCATTACGAATAAACAGACCAGTACGAATGGCTTCATCAAGCCTTCTATACTGATACTCTTTACCTTTTAGCTTACCTTCTAAGACAATCATTTTACCACGTCAAACTTATGGTACAATTATAGCGAAAGCTGATTAGCACGCTTCAACTAAAGTTGCTAGGCTAGACGCATCGCTCGGCTTCATCCCCCGCTTAAAAGACGGGGGCTTTCACCATCGCTATCTTGTAATTGTTCAGTTTCAGTAGCTCTATTGTTAGGTCGAGCCTCAGCTATTGCCTCAGTGCTTAACAATTCATTACCTCCGTCCCCCTGTGGGGGTGTGTCCGGTTTCCCTACGTTACCACCTCCAGATGGGTCATCGTCAGGGTCTGGGTCATCATCTGACTCGTTCTCTAGTTTAACGTCGGAATCCTCATCAAAAAACGTGTCGGAATTTCCGACACCGTTCCGACAATTTTCCGACAGGTCTTCATCGTCTAAAATCTGCTCTGCATCTAAGTTTGAGGCTATAGAATCGTCAGAATTCCGACAATTCCGACAATTGTGAGCATTGTGCGAATTGCCCTCTGAATCGAGTTCACCTGTAAAGGGCGCGGTAATAATCGGAGTAGCCAAAAACTCGTCGGAATTGTCGGAATTTGGAGTGATGGGGGGCTGAGTGTCTTCCAAAGTCAGCATTCTAGTCCTTTTGGGATTGTCGGAATTAGGGTCGGAATTTGTCGGAATTCCGACGCGAACTTTCTGTACCGGAATGGCTTTGATGCGGAGGTCTTTCCCTTTCCCCGATAAAATTGCGTATCCGTTTTCTGTCAGCGTGGCAAAGTCTTGACGGATTTCTGCGAGTGAAGGCTTGGGCTTACACCGTTTGAAGACGCTATTCTGGACTTGCACTGCTGATACTTCCGTCCCTTTTCGTAGTGCATAAGCGTGAATTAGGGAGAGGCGACCAGAGATTGATTCACCGGTGTGGTTGTTGGTTTGGAGAATGCGGAACTGTCCGATACTGAATTTAGCCGCCCGGATTGCTCGTTCTAAGGTATCAATGCCAACATGGAATGGGTCTTTTTTCTGCTCATATTTTAATTCCATGCAGTGCAGCAGCAGGGCTAATCTCAGGGTTTGACTGAGCATTTTGCCTAAATAGGCATAGAACGCCGGATTATCAAATTCCACGGCTTGTTGATTTCGCCTTATTTCTTCCCACCAGTTTTGCCACCGTTGTTGTGCTTCCCTAGAAAAGGACAAAAAAATAGTGGGTAATTCTTTATCCTCATCTGTTGGTTCTATGCCGGCTATTTCTCGCAGTTGCCTGTGTAGCGAGTGTAGGTGGTCGTATAATTCTTGTAATTCCTCATCAATAGCGACTTTTAAGTCAGACCAAACAGCGAAGTTATCGGGTGTTGTTGGCACGGCGATTAAGAAGCGACTAATGAGTCCGTCTCCATCATCCGGGTCGCTAAACAACTGTTTTACCTTAGATAATTGAGTTGCACCTGTTAAATTCAAGCACAAATCTTTGAGTTCAAAAGAGTCTTTGTCGTCAGACCGTTCAAACTCGATATCTGATGGAGCATTCCAGGTTTGCAGTAAAATTTGTCGGGTATCTCCTCCTTTATCTTTATATTGATCCAATTTCAGCAATCGCACCAATTCATCAAAGACCAAAGTACAACCACTCTTAAATGCTAGTTCGCTCATCCGACGCAATGCACCTTCGGGACTTCCAGCTTCGATTAATTGCTTGAGGGGAGGAGAGGGCATTGTGGTTTTGAATAGCTGGGGATTGTCTGGGCTATTTTTTAGTTTTTCTTTCTCTTTAGAGGACTTTTCCTGCCAGGATTCTTCCAGTTTTTTTAGTCGTTTTTTGAGTTTGTTATACTCATTTTTTACTTTTTTATAGCGACGTTTAATAGGGCTAAATACAGAGCGCATTGTCTGACTTTTGCCAGCCGATGCTAAGGCAACAACCATTGTCCAAAAGATGGGATACTCTACCCAACTATCGGCTACAGTTACACCTTCTTTGCCAAGAATCCCAATATGTCCTCCCATTTCGCTGCCGCAAGCGGCTAGGAGATACTGGTAAAGATAGACGGGGTCAATGCGGTCGGAATTGGCTTTAGTTAAAAGTGCTGAAGCTAAGGGAGCGGGCAGAATTTGAGCGATGTCTAGTAGTTGTTGGCGATAATTGAGGAGTTCGTGGAGTTCTAGAGCATCTTCTGTTTGGGTTTCTTGACGGCTAATATAAGTCTCGATTTCACCAGCTAAATCTTTGACTCCCTTTAAGGGATAGCCATCCCAGGTGGCTAATTCAATAAGAGCCGCTGTCTGCTGGGGTGGGTTAATGTTGCTAGTAACGATTGTTGTTACTTGCTCGTATAAGAAATGGTTAGTGTTAGTGGAACTGTTCTCATTGGTTGAGGGTGAATAATTGCCATTAGAGTCACAGAGCGAGTTATTGTTATTAGGAGCGTGGCTATTAGTACTGGAGCGAGCGCCGGAATTACCTATACCCTGACTCTTGAATGGTGAAGTCCATCCATCTTGTTTTGCCCAGTGCGCGAGTGTACCAATGCCAACTCCATTTCCTTTAAAGGATTTCCATTTCTTATCGCATTCTCCTGGCTTGTATTTTGACGATTGACGGCTCCAATTTTCCCATTCATAGAGGAGAGAATCGTCGATGGATTTGAGAATCATCCCTACGGTATACCATTCATTGTAGTCATCGGCACGGCTGGGGGATAAGGTGGCAAGATAGGATAATGCCCAATCTACATCAGTCCATTGCCGTTCTTGGTGGTAGGTACGAGGAGTGGGTTGGAGGTAAGCTAAAGGAGTGGTGGAATCAGTCGCAACGTCTTGTCCGGAGTTTTTGGATTCGGAGGGTTCATTAAGCATGGCTTCTAAGATCCACAGTGGCGCGATCGCAACATGGATTTCATCAGGAGCGCAACCGGGAACCCAGATATAGAAGCCAGTAGTGGGGTGGATGCTCGGAGGTAGGCAAGATTGTAGCCCCGTCCAGCGCAGTTCAAGCTGCTCGCTCTTCCCATCATCTCCAGTTACGCCAGTGGGGAATTTTTTAGTGCGGAGCGCTCCGGCGTATTGTTCTGGCACTAGGAACAGGTATTGACAGCGCCCAGGACGCCCGGAGGTAAAGGCAACTGTTTTAGGTAATTCTTCCCCACCTGAGAGTTCGAGAATTTTTTCTCTGGCAGAAGCTCCGTCCTGGTCTAGTGCCATTAGGTAATAGGTGTCACCGTTAATTGAGACTGGTGTACCAACGATCAGTCCGTAGCCTTTTGGGTAGCAGTGGTATTGAGTGCCATCGGCTTTGTCCACTAAAGAGCCGTTCATTACGGCTTCTTTCATTTGGGTGGGAGTAAGCGATTTTTTCTGCCAGCCCATGCCTTGGGGGACTTTTCTGCCATTAAGCAGGCAGAGTTGCCAGTCAGACGGAATACAGGATAAGCCTTGATAAAGACGAATCTTTAGGTCGCTAGGGGATGAGTTATTAGGCATTGAAAGCTCCTACACCAAAGGGTTTTGGGAGCCGGAGTTTCAGGCGAAACCATCCAAGGGGTTAGACTTAATCAGTCTAACCTCTTGATTCAGAGCTGCCGATTCTATATCATGGAAGCACTGATGAGTGCCGAAAACTCCGGCATAGCAGTTAAGAAGCGACAGTTAGAAAAAAAACTCAGAATGGGGATTCTAAGGTTGTTTTTCGGGTTAGCTGTTCGCTTCAAGTTGGGATAATCGCCTCACTTGGGACTCTGCGAAAAGTTTGAGTGAGGCAAAATTCCCTAAAAAAGCAGACTGTTTGATCATCTCATTTTTGCTTGCATCAGAGTTACTCATTAGAAAATTCATCATTGAGTTATTCTATAATCGATAAAAAGTTTTATCAAGTAAAGAATTGTTACAGTTAGGATCAAGGCATCTACTTCAGTCGCCATAGTTTTTTGTAAGTGTAGGTGGGGTATTATAGAGAGTAGGCAAGCATAATTGGTTAAAATACCATATAATCCGATAATCCGTCTAAAGTATTGAAATTAATGGATGCTGGTTAACTGTGTCTGCTGTCAACTTTTGGCTACTTGAGAAATGAAATGTCAGCAAAAGTAGAAGAAAATGTCACGCTAGATAGTCGAATTCACAAACGCATTGGTGAGTTAATCGAGGTGTTGGTGAAAGATGAGCGCGTTGGTAGCTGTCGGGAATTAGGTAGGCAAACTGGTGTTTCATTCAACACGCTAGTTAACTGGTGGGAAGGGAAATCTGATCCAAGGTTACAAAAGTTAATGAAGTTTGCCTATGCAATAGGCTGGTCGATGACAGAGTTGATGGAATATGCCGAAGGCGATGAAGATCCCCGTGAGGTGATCGCTCGTAAAAAAAAAGTGCAACAGCAGCAGTACCCCAAAGCGTCGTAACGGGGGAAAATCTATTTCTTGACTATTTGAATTCAACATTAACCCCAGAACAAATTGAGAAGCGCGAATTATTTTTGCCGCGCAGTAAACCCGATTTATTACCAGACATTTTATCCCGGAAAAGGCTATATGTCTTATTAGTAGACAGCATGGCAGTTAAGGGAATTTCAGAATTAGATATCTTTGAGAAAACCTCTATTTCAGAGAACTTACTGTCGAAGATTCGGGATATCGACATGGAATTTAAGTTCGGTCGTTCCTGCCTAGAGCGGTTGGCTCCCTATCTTTTAAAAGTGGAGGATTGGGAAGAATTAAGACCTGTTTTTAAATTGCCTTATATTTATTATCAGGGATGGGTAGACTATTTGATTGAAGACTTACAATTCAATCAATTGATACCTAGATTCGTAGGTTTAAAAAGATAAGTTATTACCCAATCAGCTACCATTTTTCGCGGTAACAGTAGGGATTAAGATAAAATTTAGAGTAAAGTGATGGGGTGAAATTGTCAGGTATTTCAATGACAGAGGACAACAAACTTCTGAAAAACATATGTACGTTCAAAGACTATCTCATCTCATCAGACCGTGTGCCTTTGTTTTTACTGGGTGACACCCATACGCTTTTAAAGCTGTTTCCTGCCGATTGTATCTTACCAGTTTCTACACATGATGATATTGCCGATGACAGCTAAATATTTTAGTTTACCTAATGAGGGTCAGCTATTCTTTGGAGTGGGTATGAAATTGGAGTGTTTGGTTGAGTAAGCGGGTCTAAGTTGGAGGGAATAGAAGGAGATGTTGTTTGTGGTGTTCTCAACAGGAATTCACGACTAATTCCTAGCTGTCCTAGCGAAATAACAACAGACATTGAAAGGTTAGTTCTTTCAGCCGCTCTAGTAATAGGCGTGCCATTTCGTGTTAGAGCAAGAAACTCTCGAACTTTGAATACCACAGGGTCATCTGGAGTCGTGTAGCCTTTTAGAATTGCGACGGCTAAACCCCGTTCGATGTCGCTAAGTGTGGCGGTTTGATTGTCGGCTACGAGTAGGCTTTGTTCGTGTCCCGGCGTAACTGTAGAGATAGCAATGCCGTTATTTGTAGGTTGCCCAGAACTGTGGACAATGTTGAATGTATAGAGCCGCTCAACTCCTTCAGGGGAGCGGGTTTTTATGAATAAATTTGTGATTGGGGTTGTTGTAGCACCGGGGAATTGCAGTGGTTGAATGGGTTGGACAAATATCATTCGAGCTTGGTTCGTTTTTAGTTCTGCATCAGTGTTAAAAATGGCTTGGGATGGGTCTGCTAATCGAATGTAGGTAATGAATTCGCTGGTTTGGGTAAAGTCAATAACACTGGCTCTACCGGACCAGACTTGGAGGTTAGTAGTCGTGTTTGTGGCTGCATCTCTTTCTACTATTCTTAGTGCTGGTGTTTGAGCTTGCCCAATCGTTACAGTACCTAAAACGGTAAAAGTTGCTAGGGCGGGGGAGAGTAAAGCCAGACAAATTTTTTGAGGGAGTTTTTTCATTTTTGTGTAGTGAGATTGGTTGTTTATCGGCGTACTGAGACAAAGGAATTGACCAATACTGATACTTCAGTTCCTTCTGGTAAAATGGCTACGTTGTCTTGTTTCAGGAGTTCTTCATCGGTGCGGTCTGAATGCTCTCGCAAGCGTTCGGCAATGGGTGTAAAGAATCCCTCTAAAGCGGCTGCTAGTATGTCGGGTCGAGACTTGGTGCTTGTTTGTACAGTGGTACTTCCAAAAACTCCATTTTGCTGACTGAACGTTTCTTGGGTGGGTTGGTTAATTATTTCTCCGACTCGTCCTAAACTACTGAGAACTCCCACTAAAATATCTGTCTTTGCTATTTCAGACCCTCTGTCAAATAAACCTTCAGCAATGAGAGGTTGGTTATCTGCGCCGCGAATTAGGAAGTTTCCGGGAGGTATCGGCACCTGGTGGATGCGTCCGCTGGAGTCGGGATAGACAATTGCCACTACGGTTTGAGATACCAGTCGGTTTGGGCGAGTTACGTTTTCTACTTCAGCGATTAAGATAGTGCCAGATGGTAAGGCGATCGCGCCATCGGTAGCCTTCATATCCTCAGTTAATTGGACGGCGAATCTTCCGGCTGTTGGGCTTTGGTCGGCTTCGTCCCAAATCATTGGCACGATTACCCTACCTCTGGCAGATGACCCGATGGCTATCTCTTTTGTTGCTATGCCATAATTGCTATTCGGGTTAACTGGTGTGCGGGAGAGAATGCCAGCTTCTCCTGCACTCATTCCGTTTGGGTTTGTACTTGAGTTGGAACTGGCAACTTCCGTATCTCCAATAGCGATCGCGGCTATCCCGGGTTCGGCTTCTGGTGTCGCTGATATCTGTGTAGGTTGTTGGTCTTGAGGGAGTGGTGTTGGTGTTGTCCCTACTGTGATTGGTGCCCAATTGCTGGCGATCGCACTTTCGGTATTTGAATCCTCGGTAACTTCTCCTCTGCTTTGCCCCAGAGAGGCTAATTGTGCCCAGCGTTCGTAGGGGTCTACTTTTTCGGCTGGAGGCGGAGGCGGTGATGGTATGGAACGCGGTGGGGATGGTGTAGGACGCGGCGGTGGTGTAGGTGGCTGTGGAGGAGAAACAGTCTGTACTACTCTGGGCGGTGGATTAGAGTTTTGAACGGGTCTTGGAGGCTGAGGGGTTCTAGCAACTGGTACAGCTTTTGGTTCAGGTTTTGATGTAGGTGTAGGCGTCGGAGTAGGGGAGGGTGTTGGGTGTTCTTTGGATACAGGGGGTTGGGCTTCTAAGGTTCGTTGCTGGTCTTGAAAAGCTAGACGACTTTTGAGTTCTCCCGATTCATCATTAGGAGGAGACGGAGTAACTTCAGGAGTAGATGTTTTTGCCTGTTGGCTGACGGGTTTAGGAGCAAAAAAGGTAAACCAGATAAATCCCAAAATGCCGATAACTACTCCAGTACCAGTTAGCACTGAAACCATACGGACTGATGCTTTTTCTGAAACTGGACGGATTTCTGCTGGGGTTGAATTCAGCAATCCTAGTGATTTCCAATCCGGCAGAGCGAAGTTCATAGACTTTTTGTTCAAACGCGGAGGCTTGGCTTCCCAAAGGGGGTGTTTGGATTTCTACAGCCTTTAACCTAAAAGTCCGATTGAAAGGAATTCTTTCATCTCTTCCTGATGAGCGGTCTACAAGCAGTCGTGTCGCTATCATGTCAATTTCCCATTCTCCTGGACGAATTTCTCTGGGTTCGGATACGAAAGAGATGATAACTGTAGAGCGTAATTGACCGGAGAAAACTGTATTGGGGACGAGTTCCGCTATTTTAGACAGGGAGGCTTTGCCGAACTCTGGCTCCATTAATAATGAGGCAAAATAGCTGCTGGTCGGAACTCGTTTTGAATTGACCTTAATGCCTGGATCTATTTCGTTAGTACCGGGTATTTTGTTGTCCCAGTTAAAGGTTAACTCAGTCCAATTTTTTACGACGTTTTGGATAACGGATGGATACCTGAAGAATCGATCTTGTTCAGAAACGTAGTAAGTCTGTCCATTGATTAACTGGACTTGGGTTGTTTTCATAGCCGCTACCGAATTGATTCGGAATGCTACAAACAGGTGTAAGATGAGGGTGAGGATATTGATTCCTGTGAGAATTAGGAAGCATAAAGCGAGTAAGTTTTTTGCTTCTGGCAGCAGTGCGGGTTGCGTGAATCGTTGAAGTTTCATGTTACCTAAATCCTTTGTGAATTGCCAGGGTTGTTGCTGCTCCTATGGCGTTACTCAATAAATCGACTAGTTGTTTGGCATTACCAGCAATGCCGTTGTACAAGGCAATTCCACCTCCACCGGCGATGAGAAGGGCTAATCCGGGTGCGAAGATGCTGATAAAGAATAGGAAGGCGACATCGCTAGCTAATTCGGCTCCAGAGTTGACCAGGACAACGGCTGCTAGTCCGACGATGATGTTGTAGCCAAGTTGCACGCCAAATAAACTCAAGAAACCTGTTGCCCAAGCCCAAATTGGTCTGCCTTGTAAAGGGAGTAGGGATAAACCCATGGCAATGGGTGAGAATAATGCTGTCAGCAGCAGCGCGGCTTCGAGGATGTTTACGAACGCCCACTGTAGGCTGTAGAGGATGAATCGAATTATGGGTATTGCCTTTTCTCTAAATACTGAGCCGGGGTCAGTTATGAAGGTGACGGCATCTTGGGCTGCACCGGGTAAACTGTTATTCCAAAGTGTTTCAGCAAAGGCTCGTAAGGCTTGCAGAGAGGCGGAGCCAGCGGCTTGTCTTTCAGCTTCATCGACAATTTTTTGAGCAGCTTCTCGCTTGGAATTCCAGCAAGTTACCAGTTCTTCGCCGACTTTATTTCGACACTCGCTGTAGAGGTTTTCTAGTTGTTGTTTACCAATGTTGCTGATGGTAACGTTTGCAATGGCGTCTCTGAATGTGAGTTCTCCCAGTTGGGCTTCGAGAACGCTTTGTACTTGTTTGTAGGCAAAATTTCTGGTAAAAATGACGGTATTTGCCAGCAATTTACCGTTAGCACCCAGGAACAGCATGATCACAAGCGGCCAGATGAATAGTGCGGCTAGCTCTGACCAAGACTGTTTTTCGATGATATCTTTTCCACTGGTGAGAGTTAAGAAGAGGATGCTAACGGCAGCTAGGGTGATACCGAGGGATACTAAACCCACCCACAGTCCAGAAGCAATTGGGTCGATTGTGTCGATCCAAAGTCTGTTCCAAGATTCTGATGTTGCCCTAGCCAGGTTAATTGATTCGCTAACAATGTCTAAGGCTGACCCTTCCCCCCCAGTTGTTGGTGGTGTAATTTGTGCTATAAATTCCATCATTGGTTTTAAGGGAAAATATCAAGGGGCTGTTGGCGGTGGAGTTGATTCCACGCGCCTGTGTTGATTTGGGTAGAGAGGTAACTCTGGTTAAGCTTGGTTACTAATTAGAAGTAGCAAACCTGTTATTGGAGGTAGGTGTTAGGCTGTCGCTATCGGTTTGTTCTCCCAAGTAACCGCCACCAGGAAGCATTAGCATTCCCGCCTGCAAGCTAGCTTGGTTTCCAGAGGCTATGCTGCCTCGGCGATCGCTTGTGTTGATGGCGGATATTTCTTGGGCAGCTTGTGACAGCAAAACGTTGTTAATGGCTCGGTCGGTACGACCTTGTTGAGCCTCTTGGAGAATCCTTTCATTCACTTGTGCGTTTAGTGCTGTTTGCTGTGATAGGTTCTGTAGAATTTGTTGGGTAACATCGAGGCTTTGGGACTCTTCGCCCAATTGGATGTTTTGTTGGGTGTCTTGTTTAGTTGCTTCTAGAACTTGGCGGCTATTCACTTGTGCTTCTTGGCTGAGAGTGGAACCATTAGCAATGCCAACAGCCGCGTTTCGTTGAGCTTGTCCGTCAAATTCAGACATGATGGAGTAGGAGCCTTTGCCGTCTAATTGGCTGGATTTGGCTTCAAGTAAATCTGATAGCTGTGTTCCTTCAATGTTAGATGTGGGAACCTTGATAATTTGGCGGCTAACTTGGCTCAAATCGGGAATGTTTATGGCTCCTAGAGAGGAAGAAAGTATCTCATTCAATAAACCGAATAGTTCGTTCTCTACGAAGCCGCCAATGTCATCCATAAACTGATTGACCTGTTTCAGGGTACTTTCGATAGGAGTAGAGAGGCTACCAGAAGAAGTTGGAGTGTTAACTCCCGGTGTTTGCGTTTCAGGGACAAAGGGAGAAGTCGTTTGTGCTTGGCTTGGCTTGATTTGGGCAATTAGCCCCAGATTGAGCAAGAGAGCGATTACAGTTAATTTTGTAATCGGACGTGGTATTAATTGAATTCGAGATTTCATGATGCTCATTTTTTACTTGTTACAAGTTGTTTAGAGTTGTTGGTTGGTTGAGTGGATGCCGATGAGGGCATTTTTGAGTTTCGACCGATGTGGTCAAAGCCTTTTCCTTCTTTTACCGCTGGGATATAGTCTTGGGTAAAATGTTTTAGCCCTTGGAGTTGTCCTTTAAGGGTTGGAGGGTATTGGGACAGGATGCGATCGCGGGCTTCTTTTTCATTTTGGTTGTTAGCAATGGATGCCAACATCATCTCTCCGGGATAGAATCGTGTACGCCAGAATCTTCCTCCTTTTTCAATTAACCAGCAGGAGGAGAGTTCGGCAGTTCTGGGAAAGAAAGCTTCGGTGGCATTTCGACTGATAATTTGTGGGTCGTAGCCCAGGTATCTTTGAGCGGCTGCTACTCCAGAGTTGGTGATTCTTCCCGTAATTTTGTAAACCATGTTTTGCATAATTTGAGCGCCAGCCGAACACTCGCAGATAGCATCAAAGTCTTGACTTAAAAGTACGACAGCTATACCATCTTTTCTGCCTGTTGTACAGAGTTCGCCAACAACTGATGCAAATCCATCTTTCTTCAGAAGTACGCTTAATTCATCGCCAATAAATAGACTTTTGGGATGAGAAAGAGCGTTGCGGATACAAGCGGTATGGGCGTTAATTGCCATTAGGTAAGCATCTTGTTCGTTGGATAGTCCTGACAAGGCAAAGAATTTGACAGCCGATTCTGGTGAAAATGTACTGGGTCTACCAATTGCTTTTCCTAAGCGGGATGTGAGTAAGGCATTTCCTTGGCTGAGGATTTGGTTAATCGCGAGTCTGTCTAAATCCTCAAAAGATTTTAGGTTGAGTCTTTCTTTGCTACAGAATCTCAGCAAGTCTTTGAGAGTTGGTATTTGCTGCCATTCGGGAGATTGCCAACCTTTTTCAAATGCCCTATTGTATCGAGCAATAATTTCTGGATCTCTGAGGTACATATCGAGCATTCGTAGGATCAGAGAATCGACCCGCTGTGCTAGGTGAGGGTTGTGAATTTTGCCCATGGCAATCGCTACCAGTGCCTTACGGATAAATTCCTTCCAAGATTCCATCCGCCGTTCTCTTTCTGGTTTGTCAAACTTGCGGAGGTCTGGCGGTTCTACTAAGTTGCTAGAACCCTGGCTGATGTCGTAATATGCACCTTGGTTGCCCAGAAGTTCAATGGCTGTTTTGAACGTACTGTTACCGCCGCTGCTAATATCCATCCCCACAACAGGAATGTTATTCGCTAACGCTTCAATGGCAAAACGCCATCCCAAAACACTCTTACCTGAACCCGATTCCCCGGTAATCAAAGCGCGGCTAAATTGGTCGTAAAACAGGTCGATAAAAATTGGTTTTCCACCCCGTCCTGTGATGAATTCGACTCCTTTTTTATCGATGTCACGAGGGACGGTTAGAGGGAGAACTCCAGCAACTGTTTCGGTATCGAGGGTAAGGCGGCGTTCGCTTAAAAACGAACCGCTGTGTAGCAGCCATTTCCAAGTAATGGGGAGGCATTGTAACCAAATGTCCCAGGCGATATTACGTTCGCGGATAACTTTGGCGGTTCCAAAACTGTTACACAGCACATTACAGGCTTGATTGAGTTCTTCGGAAGTGTTTCTGTACACCAAAAAAGCGACGGCTGTATTTAACGGTACGGCTCCTTTGTAAAGCCTTCGTTGCGCGTCAAAAGATTCTTCTTGTTTAATTTCAGCACCAATATCACGCCCTTGCCCTTTGATTAATGCCCGACTACTGGCGGTTTTTGCTCCTTTAGCTTGTCGAGCTAGGTTGTCGTTGATAACAACTTTGTTTCCTACACTAATTTCAACCCAGGCTTCCGTATTGTGGACGTAGGTTGAGGACATAACTTCCCAAAGCCATTTCAACTGTTGTCGGGTATTTGTCCAGCCTGTGGGTGCGTCGTACATCGTCAGGACACCGCATTCTTTGCCTTTTCCTGCTAAATAGACGCGATTGTTACTCTGGCGATGTTCGGGACAGGACGATATACCATTAATTCCTTCGATTAAGACGGTACAAATGTGTTTTTCAGTTGTTTTAATTTCGTTGAGTTTATAGCCTTTGGAGGTTTCCTCTAATTTGACAACTTGAGGGACGGCTGGAGCTTCACCATTGTTAAATCGTTGCCAAAGCCACTTCCAAAGTTCGGCTGTGTCCATGGGACTGATGTCTAGTCCCATCTTGGTATTGAGCAAAATTTCCCAACGAATGAATCCTTCTTCAAAAGCATTGAGAAGTAGTTTGGTGTAAAACTGCTCCCTGTAGATTCGTGCGTTACCAGTAATCGTTCCAATGAGCGCCTCCCACAAATTTTTCACTCCATCAATGGTTTTGCTAATAAAATCTCTCGATGTTTGTTCGCCTTCCCCATCTGCTGTCCAAGTACAGAAAGCAATTTGTTCCCATATCTGTCTGCTGCCTTTATGGGTTAGCTGTTGAATGCGGCGCTGTTCGTTTCGGATAAGTACGGACACGGGTTTGAGATTAGCAGTATCAGCCAACTTCTCTAGCTCTTGGCGTCTGGTAGTATCGTCGCTATAGCACCCCGTGCAGAAGGTAATTTTTTCACTAGGGAGGATATCTTTCATTCCTTCTTCAATGGAAACTGCAAACCCTGATACTTCGCTTTTGAACAGTAGATTATGGAGTCCTTGGGTGCGAAATCCAAATACCAGTTGATAGCTAGACCCGTTATTGAGGAGCATTCCCGATACTTGTCTACCGTCTTTATTGATTTCGACTAAACAACAGAGGTTAGTTTCGTTTTGGAAGGGCATAAATCTGCTAGTTCCTCCGTACTGATTGGGAACAATTTTGGGCTTTAGTTTGATTCTGATTTTTGAATCGTAGGCTTTTCCTTGGATACGGGCAGGACGTTTAGAAGGGATGGGAGAAATATAAAGACTGTCGCCGTTGCACCACTCATCCCCAGGAGGTTTTCGGAATTTGTCGGTAAATAGATGGGGTTGATTTCCTGTTAGGAGCCACCAGCTTACGATTAACCAAAGCGAGACGGTAAAGAACCAACCTAACCCTAAGCTGAAAAACCCCATCGTAAAGATGTATGCAATGATGGTCAGAAAGAACCAAGGGACGATTTGGTTAGCAGGGATAAAGCCAATGCTTGCCTGTTTACCCAGGATTTTGTTGACTCTGATGAAGTCCTTGTCTGGATCTCGTAAAGTCATTGATGGCTCCTTGTTTTATTTCAAAAATGTTAGGATAGTGCCGATTCCTAGTGGGGGAACACTGGGCATTAATCTAGCGGTAGTGCCAGTCCCATTACCGATGAACAAAAAGGTGACTACATCAAGGGCGATGACAATGCCGAAGGCTAGGGCAATTTGTGTGACAATTGGACGCCAATCGTTTCCTTGTTGTGCTTGGTTATAGGCGAATAAAGCAGCGGCGGCTACTAGCAAGAGAAACACGCCTCGGATAGCATTGAAAATTAAAGCAATAGTTGAAGCATCAACGGCTGTTCCTCCTCCGGCAGCCCCCGCTTCACTCGCCAGATTCGTCATAAATTGTTCGAGACCGCTTAGAAAAACGGCTTGGGCTGGAGTTTGGAAGTTATTGAGTAAAGCTGTCACTGTAATTACAGCGGTAGCTAAATGCCAAAATCGAATCTTGCTGCCGAACAGTTTTTCGAGAACGGGAACAGTTCGGGAAATCTGCCAAAGTCCAAAGACTAGTAAAGCTGCACAGCCGAATACGCTAACAAATAAAGGCTGAACGAGGGTTAAATAAATTGTGACAATCAGGCAAACGGCGATGAATGCTAAGTCGGCATTATTAAGTTTGAATTTCCGCATAAACGGGTTGAATCGGCGGCGTTTGTGTGCGATAGGTTTAGTGGTTTGGTAATTGTTGTGCATTGGTTTTCTCCTTAAGGGAATTAAGCTTGTAGTTCATCTTGGTCTTCTTTTGACCGTTCTTCGCGTTTTGGCGGGCTATAGTTGTGGTAGTTAGATGCCTGCGGTTCTGTGCTGTGGATGTTTTCTTTTTCTGGTGTTCCGACTAAAGCCTCCATTTCTTCAACCGAGATGTGGCACTCTCGAATGTCTGGCGGCTTTCCTTTCACCAGAACGGCATCGAACACTTGTGCGTCGCCATGGCGCGGGTCGGTTCCGATTAGCTGCTTTGACCCGTCCGGTAAATCCAGGATTTCAAACTCGTATTTGACCGCCCCCGGAGTACCGTCTTCGCGGCGTGGTTCTCGCCAGGGGAACACGGGGTCTTTTTCGCCGCTGAAGCGTTTAGGGAAGGTGTTTTGAAACTTGTCAACGAGTGCTTGGGCAGTTGCGAGTCTGTCGTATTCTTCTTCTGACTGAGGTAACTTGAAGATGGCTTCTCTTTCCTCTGGGGTTAGTTTGTCTTGGTTGGGGTCAAACGTCCAGCGATCGCCCTCCTTTGTTCCAGAGAAGATTTCGTTACCATCGCTGCCGTTGATAGCAACATTAACGTTGTTGGCTTGGGTGGTTACATAGAGAATGCCGCCGTCATCGAACATGATTCCCGATTGGGGAGACTGTCCGGTAGCGAAAGCGTAATTGACTAAGCAATCGGCGACAGCCTCCCGCTGTTGTTGTACCTTTGTTTGAGTTACCATTTTGGTAAGAAGATCCTCGGGTTCGTCTTCAATGGGGACTGGGTTAGGTGCAGTAGTTTGGGGTTGGATTTTCTGAGACACGGGTGTTTTTGAATTAGGTTTTGTTTCCGATTCAAGGGATGCATTAACAGTAATTTTTTGTTCCAGTTCATCAACGATTGCTTCTAGGCGGTCTAGCCTTTTTGACAGGTTGCCTAAATAGTCTTGAATCTGGTCTAGCTGTTCGCTAATGTTGGCATCTTTATCTATCTGTATAGGTGGAAATTTTTTGTATTGTGGGTCAAGCTTGTGTCCTAGATTGTCGATTTTTTCTCCAATCTGAACTACACTGGATTGAGTGTCATCAACAACAATTCCATCAGCTTCATCGGAATCAATGTAGCTTTGGCTCTTTCTTTCGCGGCGTTCCTTTATTCCCAGCTTTTCTGGCTGGGTTGTAGCCGGGGGTTCTAATACTTGCTGAGTTCGTTCGGTAAGTCTTTCGGTACGTTCATCTATTGCCCTCATGTCTGCAACGATATCGGCTTGTTGCACGCGGACAGACACATTATCAGTTCGTTTGTTTAACGAATCAATTTGTTCGAGGATTTCCTCTAGTTTGTCAGCTTGTTCTTTCTCCCTGGCTTCCTCTATGTAATCAATCAGTTCGCTAACACTCTTGACTCCAAGTAGACCCATTAAAGTTGCACTCTGAATGGTTAACCCGGTTACGGTTAATCCGTTGATTTCGCTTCCTCGGGTTGTAGCAATAGCACCCTGATGTTCGGCTTCTTTTAGAAAAACTTCTAGTGAGTCAAGGAGTGGAGATTTTTTTTCGGGCTGTTCGGGTAATTGTTGTTTGGTTTGTGCGTTGTAAATCGACTTTTGGGTATTGCGATTTTTAGCTATCTTACCCAATACTCCAGTTGTTATAGGAGTATCTTCGTCATCGGATAGGAGTTCGTCAATATCATCTTCCTCCTGTTTCTGGGATTGTTTATTATTCTTGTGAGAAGATGCTGATTTATCGGATTTTAGCTTTGATTTAGATGTCCGGTTGGCTGTTTTATTTTGTCTTGGCGATTCCTCATCCTCTTCTAAGTCAGTCCAATCATCATCTAGTTCGTCATCTAAATCGTCGTCAAAATCTTCTAATAGTTCGTCATCCTCTAAATCATCGCTGGACTCCAATTCGATTAAGTCCATTACATGGGATGGGGTGTAGTAGTTGTTATTTTCTTTGGTTTCAGCTCCTGCCTGTTTTAGATTTTGGGTCTTCCGTACTTAGTGTGCTAAAATATCAGTTTTAATAAGCCAGAAAGCCTACCAATCAAGGATTGTGGCTTTTAAGCGTCTTAAAAGGAATTGAAATCCGGGCAAAAATGGTTAAATCTATTGCTGTCCAATATTCAGGCAAATCAAACTAACAATTTAGCACACTAACTACGGAAGACCCCACATTCTTAGGGGAAAAGGGAGGAATGAGTAGGGCTGATAGTGCATAAATTGCCGCAAAAACTATTAAAATTTGTTAATTTAGGGAGATTTATTCTCAATTTGAAGGAATTTCTCGGAAATAATCGGATAAATGAGAAGAAATGAGGAAATAGTCGGCGATTTTTGCAGTAAGTTTCCTATTAATTCCTATGCTCCACACTGACCGACTGCGCCTGCGACCCTGCCAAAGCGAAGATATTGACTCCTTTCCTCTACTCCGAACTCCACGCTCGTGTTAAAAAATAAGAGCCAATGGAAAATTTTCCATTGACTCCTCCAAGGAAGCCCTCAGATACCCAACCATCCCCACTCCACTAGACCATTTCTAGCTCCCTCGGTTTTGATTCAGGCACAGGCGTGAGAGTAGTTTGGGACTGGGACAGAGCTTTCTCTCGTTCCACTATCATTTCTTGGAAACGAGCCGCTGCTTGCTTTGTCAGGGGAATTTGAACCTCCTCAGTGTTAACGTTGGCTTTAAATACGGTGCGTTTGGACTCGTTTCTGACAAAGCAATCCCCGTTCGGTTGCACGTAAGCCGTCCATTGGTTGTCGCCAAACTTGAAGTGCTGGGTGCTATGGGAAGGAAGCTGCAACCGTCGTTGTTTGTAGGTTTGGGAAACGACGCTAAAGAGGGTGTCTTGCAGAGAAAGCCGCCAGTTGTCAGCTTTAGCGTTGGTGATGTCGCGCTTTCCATTATTAACTGCGGGTTTTGGCTGGAGCGTTGGCGGTTGAGGTGTGCTACCGTAAGAAGCGATCGCACTTCCCGCAGGTTTCGCCAACTCAGAACTCTGAGATACTTGAGGTGAATCGATTTGTGGCAATTGGGTTTCAGGCAACTGAATCGATTCAGGGTCAACTTTTAGGATAACCGACCTGCCGCCTTTGTCGGGAGAGAGCGTTGCCTCAAAAGTAGTTCCAGGGGGCAATTTAGGACTGTCGGGGGAGAAGGTTCCTAAATTTTTCCCGTCAAGTTGGATAATGGGAGTGCGTTGAAATCGGTGATATTTCTCGTGAGTGGGAGGTAAGTTTATCGTTCCCACTTGCAAAGTGACGTTCCGATCCTTCCATTTTGGCTTAGAGAAATCTGCCTCTGAGTAGTCATTATCGGGATGTTTGACATTGACTACTTCTATCTGATTCACTCGATAGTTTGATAGGGCATCGGAGATTTCATCCATGAACAGCTTGTAGACAAGTGCGCCTCTGCCTGCTTTATCTTGAGACTCGATCCAGCGACAATCCACGGGAGGGACGATGAGCAGTCTGGTTTCATTACCGGAGTAGTTTGTTACCTTCAAAGAGTCGGTGTCGATGCGATCGTTGGAGTTGTCTCCGTATTTGCCATCCAGTTTTGCTACCATCTTCTGGGGTAAGTTTTTAAAGGCGAACTCGACTAAGGGCAATTCGGGATGAGCCGTGGCTTCGTAGGCAATTCCTTTGCTATCTAGTGCGTCTTTCCATTGGTTCGGTAAATCAATGGTTCTGCCGTCTTTAGTTTTCACCTTCTGGAAAGGAACTTGCAGGACGTAGACATCTCGCGGCAAGGCTTCGTGAAGCAATTCGTAGTCTTGTTGTAGGGAAAAGGTAATTTCCAATTCCTCTGCCACTTTCTGACATATTGTTCGGTGTTTGCTCAGGTTATCGGACGTGTGGGTAGCTTGAAATAGCGCATGGGCTGCTCTGGTTTTTCGTTCAGGAGTATCCCAAATTTCGTCAATTTCTGCTCGATAGCTGCCATAAAGTTTCCCCATTTCCTCTTTTCGCGCTTTGATATCGCTGCCAGTTCTTTCGTAGATAATACTTTTGTCTTCTTGAAAGCGTTGCACTAGGTCTTTTGCCCATTCCAATTCGTTTTCTTCCCAGGATAGGTCATTTTCTTGGCTGTGACGGTACTCGATTTCTCTTTCTAATAGGGCATTTTTGTACTCATAGGGGACGTGCAATTCTTTTCCTTCTTTCTCGTACTCAATATCGGCTGCATCCAGTTCTTTTCGATTGTCTTTTGACAGGATGAGATGAGCTGGAATCGGGGGAAGAATGTGCTGAAATTCATCTCGGTTTCGGTGGAGGAGTCGCGTTTGTTCCCAATAGGGGTTGACAGCTTCTCTTGCCAGCACGTAAATAGGATTGGAGAAATCGGCAGGCATGGGAAATTGTTTGTAGAGTCGGTCATCTCCTTTGTACTGGAAAAAGTAAATGCAGTTTTTATGTTTCTCGCACCACCCATCGACTTTTTCTAGCAATGTGTCGGGGTTTAGACCGGTTTTCTCTTTCACTTCTTGGGCATCTTTACCTCGCAGCGAGTTCTTCTGGTAGTCAACTTCGTACTGTTCCATGATGCTGAGAGCGGTGATGAAGCGCTTTTGCTGTTTGAGAAATAGCTTCTCATCCTCGCCAGAATTGGGAAGTGCTGCTGCTACTTTGCCAATGGCTAAGGCGACGAGCCCGACTTCATTTTGAGAACTGGCAACTCCGATTTGTTCTAGGGTAGTGTATTTGCGTTGACCTGCTTTTACTTTGCCTTCTATAACTTCAGAATCGTCTTCTTGATACCGTGCTTTTGTATAAGGAACTTTTTCGGCTTGTACCACTTCTCCGAAGTCAAATAACCCGTCTTTGGCTGGTAAAATTTGTTGGGCAATATTAGGGATTTTTCGGGATGGGATGCCAAAGGGTTCGTCTCCGTCAAAATCCCCTTGATGGAACTTTTCTAAATCTGTAGGGTTAAACCAGATTACCCCTTTGATTTTTGCCATGACAGCGCGGGTTTCTTCTGGAATAGTTTCCAGGTTTTTTGCGCGGATGTTTTTGTATCTCCTGAGTCCGTCTTTGTTGAGAATGGGGAATCGACCTTGAATGCATTCTCCTTCTTCTAGATGGTTAGCGCAGACTGTGCCTCTGGGTAAATCCTCGCAGGGTAAAGCCATTGCTGAAGTCATTGCTAAGGCTCCCCTAGTTGCCAGATTTCGCCATTTGGTTGCTAGCCACCGTTCTGCTATAGTGGTGAATTCGGGACTGCCTACCATGAGTCCGAATTTATCGGCTTTTAGCATCTGGATGTCCTGTCTTTCCCGCTTTTTATCTTCAGTGTTTTCTTCACTATCACTGTTGATTTCGTCGTTAATTGTAGTTGAGAGTTTGTCCTGCTGTTCTTTAAGTTTTCTTTGGTTTAAACGCGCCAAAAATGCCTCACGTTTGTCATAATCTTCAATCATGGCTTGGCGCAATTTCATTGGGTCGCGCTGTAGTGCTGCCAACCGTTGGGCTTCGGCTTTAGTTGCTGGCACCAAGTCTTGAAGAAGTGCTTCTTCGTTAAACCATACCCCGGTGGATTGCCAGCTAGTTTGGGTGATGCCGATTTGACTGTTTTTGCGATTTCCCAGAATGGCTTTTGGTAATTCGTAATCGCCACACGGAATTAATTCTTTGAGCCGCTTTTTGTTAATTCCTTTGATGCTGGAACGGTCTAAAATGAGTTGGGGTTTGTTACCTTCAGAGTTGGCTAGTTCATTGAGGAGAGCGTCATCGGGACGGAGTGTTCCTTTAGCCAGAAAGCTGACTTGGGGTGTGGATTCTGTAGTTTCTGTATTCCAACTGTGAAGCCAAGCGAAACGAAATTGGCTGGCTCGGTTTTTATCACCGCCGATGCTTTTGAGTAATTCGGAACTGATTGCACCGTGACAGTCTCCGGTTCGATATTTAGCATATTGTGGGTCGGTGAAATCGACAATTTTTATTCGCAGATGGTCGCATTCTGATACGCCAGAAATACAGGTGCTGACTAGAAGAGAACCGTAGCGACAAGCGGTGTCTTTTTCGGTTACGAATAAGTCTCCTATCTTTTTGGTTAGGGTTTCGTCACCAAAGTAATAGCTGTTTCCAGATTGGAATATCATCCGTCGCTTGATGCCGTCTTCGGGGTCGTGGATGCTGGCGCGTAATTGGCGAGGGTCGGGATTGGATTTGTCAAGTTTGACAATCATCAGTGACTCCAGTTCCTCTGGTTTCAACATTGCTTCTAGAATCGAGTGGCGCAGGATTTCTGGGTTGTTAAAGAACTTGCCTAAATTCCGTCCTTTGGCATCGGTATAAGCGGCATCAAAAACGGGGATTTTGAGTCCTTCTTCGGTGACTATTGTGGCGACCATGACTTTAGTTCTCCCTAGAACTGAGGTGTTAGAGTAGGAATTGTTGAAAAGGTGGGTAAGGTAAACAAGGAAAGTCTATCTAAGCCTTAACAGGTTGAAGTGGGGTCAAGTGTTGACCGTTGGGATTATTTTTGAGGTGATTGAAATGGAACTAAAGGTTGATGCAATTGTTGAGCCGGATCTGTTTGAAGATGAGGATACCAAGCTGGTGGAGTTAGGCATTGAGCCGGAAGATGAGGATAAATATCCATTCGTGCGCCCCAGCAGCGCTCCTGCGGATTTGATGGACAGACCGGGGAGGATTATTGCGGAATGGGAGAATATGGACTTTGATGAGCGGATTCAGGCTGACCCTACCTATATCGATAGAATCTAGACGTAGGGAACACACAGCAGAGGGTTGGGTGTTTGGTTCGATGGGGCGGCGGTAGCCGGCTTTTAACGTTTATTGGCCTAATGGAAAATTTTCCATTGGTTGACCGTTATGGGTTGGGATGGGTAACGGATACTAAGCTTTACATTACAATTTATAGTATTTTATGTTACAAAAGTACTGTGAGCGTTTTTTCATAGATTTCTAAACTCATGGCATCAAATCAAGCAGAAGATAAAAATCAAATTGATTTTTATCAAAAAAATTATCTTACTCTAGCTGAATATCATCTTAGTAGTGGAAAAAAAGTATACTTTGGAGATCGCAAAAATCGCAAATGCCGTTTTTGTGGAAAAAACAGTGGAGATACAACATTCAATATGTTAGCCCATGCTCTTCCTGAGTTCATTGGTAATAAAACTTTAATTTCCAATGATGAGTGCGATATATGTAATGAAAGATTTAGCAGAACTATAGAGGATCACTTTGCTAAATCTTTAGGATTACCCAGAACCTTAAACCAAATCCGTGGCAAGAAAGGTGTGCCTTCATTCAAAGATAAAAACTTGAGAATTGACCATAAATTGAGTGAGCCAAACCTAATTTTAGCTCCCGATCAGCAAGATGATCGAATTGTAGTACTCCTTGAGGATACTAGGCAGATAAGTTTGGAAGCTAAAAGTCAGCCTTATGTTCCCATAGCAATATATAAATGCTTAACGAAAATGGCAATATCTATTATGCCAGAACCAGAGCTGCTCCATTTTGAAGAAGCTAAACAATGGATAAATATGGAAACTCACAATTCAGAATCTTTGAATTATCCATTAAAATGTTATCTAGCTTTCACTGATGAGGTAAAGCCTTTCGATGGTAACATTCATACATTCTTACTTAAGAGAAAAAACACTACCGATCCAGTGCCTTATATGATTTATATCGTTGCTTTCGGTACTTGTTTTTTTCAAATTGTTGTTCCATGTCCCAAGCTGGATCATAAAGATAAACCAATTTCATTAGAATGGTTCCCTCTTGCCCCTTATACAAGTTATCCTTATGGGGAATATAAGTACGAAATACGAGACCTCTCATCAAATGAAGAAGTTAAAGACACATTTGAAATCAGTTGGAAATATGAGTCTAAATCATAACTATTTAGACTCATAATAAGTGCCATTTACTCGTAAGCTAAGGTAGATGCGCCCCCAATGGAAAATTTTCCATTGGGTTATCAGTCGGGGTGGGGCAGGTGACGGGTGCTGGACTCAAGCTTTAGATTTCAACACAGCGCACACTGATTGCTGGATAATGTAGAGCGATCGCGCCGTCCCATTTTCCAAATCAAAATAGGTAGCGACTGTTTGAAATTACCTGTGTTTAGTTTATTCAGACTCCCAAGGATTAACAATTGCAATACCGCACCCTTCAAAATCAGAAACATTCCGAGTGGCAAGAGTAGCTTGGCGAGTGGAACAAATACTCGCTATTTGAGCATCAGCTTGGGAGATTGGTTTACCCATTTGTCTTCTTTCAGCAGCAATTCTAGCAAAAGCGATCGCTGCTGCTTCATCAAACGGTAAAATTCGCCCACCAAAATCTTCAGCAAACATCAATTGAGCCGTTTGGCTTAGTTCGGTTTGGCGTTTTCCAGAAGGTAACAAAGCAATCCCATAGAGAATTTCAGCTTGAGTGATAGTTGTTGTAAAAAAATTCGTTATGGGTTGTGCTGCTACCCATTGACGAACTACAGACGAACCTCTGGGGTGCATCAGTTCAGACACTACATTAGTATCAAGCACGATCATAGAAGTCTTCAAAATTAGGGGGTTCACGTAAAGGTTCTCTAGGGATAGTCGGAAGTTCAAAATCGCAAAAATGGGCAAAACGTCGCTCGATAGCTAAGGCAAGATTTAAGGGTTCGAGAGCGTTTTCTGTCAAGACAGCGCGGAGGATTTCTTTAGCTTCTTCTTCGAGAGAACGCCCATAATATTCGGCTCTCTTTTGCAAGCGATTTTTCAGGTCATCATCAAAGTTTGGAATTGTGATATTGCTCATAGTATATTCAATTGCTAAAGCTACATTTTTTTGAAGCTTAATATCAGGTTAACATGGTGTTATTGTTTCACTCACGATAGATTTCAACGCCGCACACGCTGACTGCTGGGTAATATAGAGCGATCGCGCCGTCCCACTCTCCAAGTCGAAATAGGTAGCAAACCGTTTGAGATTCCCCGCAGCCATCCGGTACAGGTAATCCGCCGCCTCAGCCGCCACCCGAATATTCACGCTCTCACTCTGCACATTCAGCACTGCCATCTCAGCACAAGATAAGTTATTTGTCAACTCTTCGGGTTTTGGTTTCAAAAGGTCAGGCGCTTGCAGCATCGGAGATGGCAGTCTAGCACAGCCCAATCCCCCAAAACTATAGAATTCCGGGTCAGTTTCCAAAGAACTGCCCAGCAAGATTTGTCCGGCTGCGGAATGGTTGCCACAATCCAAATACCACACGCGAGGAATTTCAGAGTGACTGTAGAATTGGTTTAACTCCAGAGCTTGATTAATTGACGCTCTCCCAGCTGCCGTATCCACGCACCCCACCAGGATAGTCAGCTTGTCGTAGGCGTAGCGAATTAACTTGGGGTCAAATTCCTGCACGAAAGCCGTTGTGTCCACTCCCCAAGCTATAGAGTATCTTAAGGCTAGAGCCTGTGCTTTCGGCAGTCCAATCTCTTTGTCGCAGAAAGCCTGCCTGCTGATGTTAGCTTCTTCAACTCTATCGGGATCTGCGATCGCAAATTGCCCAAACTCCGTGCTAGTCGTGCAATGTGGTACGACAGCCACGAACCCGTTCCTCCCGCCCCAACTAGCCAAAAGTCAATCGAATCGGTTTGTCTGACAATCAGAGGCGAAGCTTCAAGATAATCATAATTAAACATTAGGTAATTCTCCAAATGTTGTTTGCAATTCGAGGGGGTCATCTAGCAGAGGCGGAGCTACAGAACTGGAGTAGAATTTAGAAATAGAATCGTCTTTTTCTCCACCGCTTGTGATGTCTATAACGAAACTCGGCAATTCAAATATCCAAGCGGCGGGAATATGCCAGAACTGCCGATAAACTCCTACTCGGCAAATAATCTCAGCGCTCGATTCAGTCACTTTCCCCAAAACGGCGAAAATGCGGAACCCCCCTTCATCTGCATCATCTGCACCAGAGAAGAAAGCCGCCATCCGATTGTGTGAATGTACCTCCGCAGTGGCATTAATTTAGGAGGAATTTAAACCATATTCGGCAGCTCTGCATTTATTTGAACTTTGCGTTTGCTCTGGAATTACGAGCTGCCACTGTTCTTGAACATGATGAATGTGGAAAGCGATTTCTAACGGTGGTTCTGCAAGCGCGGCGATACAACTCTCTTTCCACATTTGAATGAGTATCTGCTGAGGGATTCGTCGGGGAGTTAATCGGACAAAAGGTTCGATTGGTTCTAATCCTCTGATTGATGCGGTAAAGAGTTCCACCGGAATTATCACTTCTAAGCCCGGTCTAACTGCTCTAGCAAAGATACCATTACTTCCAATCAGATACTCGAACATACTACTAGAGTGAAGCGGCAGTTTCTCACCAATTTTGACAATTTTATAATCAACCAAGTCTAGGGTGCATGGATTTAGGTTCAGTGGTTCACTCATCAGTTATCGCTGCCACTAATTTGGCAATTGTTTGGTTCGTGCCGATTAAGTCTTTAACGGGGTAAGATGAACGCTTAACCGCTTTTTTTAGCTGCACGCCCACGTCATTGGGTTGCACCCTAGATTTACCGTCATTCAAATGTCCGTTGAAGGGACTAGAGATGAACAATTCCCAAGCTTTTGTAATCGTATTCGGTGAAGCAGCAGGCGGTTTATTATCTCCCCAGCAGATACGTCCGTAGGGTTGGTAAGAGTGCAAGTAAATGTTGGGCAACGGAACATGGAAAGCTTCTGCTTCCGGGTCAAATTTCGAGCTTTTAATTGCCCAAACCCAGTAATCAGATTTCAATCCCAAAAACACCATTGCTGGTAAAGGAACCAAGTGCTTTGATTCCAACAGATTTATTTCGTGTTTCTGAGGTGACACGAACTTGATTGTCCATTCCCCGGTGCTGCCAGTTCCCCAACGTACTATCCCCGATTCTGGGTTCATCCAACCTGAATCAATGGGTGTATTTGCAAAAGCTGCTCGGAGAGTTGCTGGAGACAGGCATTTGTACTGGGAACTATCCCCCGATTGATAGTGAAAAATGTAAATACCGCCCTCAATAAAGAGAAGTTCAGCTTGGATAGCGGACAATTTTCGAGGGGCAACCTCCAGTACCTCCCGGATTATTTCAACTGAAATGTCAAATTCCATAATGCTAATAGGTGCGAGAAATTGGTGTTGGGTTTGGATTCAAGCCAGTCAATTAATTCGTAAGCTTTGTCTAGTAGCTGAATAGCTTTATTCCATTCATGGGTTAGCCAGTTAATCTCGTTAATTTTCCAGGCTCTTAATTCAAAATTCCGACTCCAGTAACTTTCACAGCAAACACTTTGGTCTAGCCAAATATTGCCCGTTTCTAAGTCGAGGAGTGCTAAGGCTATGGGCAAATCGCTGATGGGAGGTGCAGCGCGACGGGCTAATTTTTTGAGAAGTTTTAGGTCAGTTTCTTGGGGATGTGCAATGTCTTTCAAGCTGTAGCCGAACGTGCATTCGTACCACGATTCCACGGCATCTCCTTCTACAAAATCCAACCACCATCGACCTGACTGCGAAAGCGGGAGTAATATCTGCCATCCAATTCGCAATGCTTCAATTCCTTCTTCGTGGTCTTGCCAGTTTACCCCTTTGGGTGAGACAGGAATTTGGTAAAGACGTTCTTCATAAGCGCTCTCTACAATCAGGTCGTCAATGGGGAATAAATGTTCGCTGACTAGCGAAATAAACTCTATCTCTCTCGGACTGTGATTTCTATCTTTTGAGTAAAGTTCAGATTGACTTTTTTGCCATTCTAAGGGAAACAGTTCTTGGTAAAGGCTCAGTAGCTGATAGGTGTTTAGTTTAGTCCACAAGTAGTCGATTGCTGATTCCAAGTCGATGATGGGTTGGCACTGTTGCAAGATTTGCAGCGCCGACTTAGCATTCCAGATAGTTGACATATCAAAACCCTTCTGGAATTGCCCCAGCGACAGAATGACTGTTTAACAGTTGCTCCTTGGTTTGCTCAACTGCTTTTACGTCATCCGTTCCTTTTGAAATAGCTACCTCAATAACCTTTGCCATTTCTTTCATAGTCGTGCTATCGAGTTCTCCAGAAAGTTCTAAGCGTTGTAGTCTCCGGCACATAGAGAGTGCTGGATTCACTTCTTCTGGCGCGTTTATAATAAATTTTAGAGGGGTCATTTTCAGGGTTATCTTGCACCTTTAGAGCCGTTACGTTTGGCTATGGTAATCAGTTCACCTGGTTTTCTGATGATGTCTGCATTAGCACAGTCTGGATAATACGTTGTTAGTAATTTGCGGAGTTCGTTACAGCGTTTCCCACGCTGATGAGGTACATTTAGGGTAGGACTTTTGCTCTCAGAGGGTTCATCGGTTTGAAACCAT